>JAHBSN010000268.1 GCA_019639095.1 Actinomycetota bacterium | reverse complement strand
TGTCGTCGCACGCCAGGAAGTTCCGGATGAGGTTGGGGCCCCAGTAGCCGGCGCCGATCACGGCGACGCCCACCTCGCCGTCGGTGGGGTGGGGCGAGGTCGGCTCGGACACGACCCGCGATCCTAGGAGGGGGATGTGTCCGCTTCGGGGAGGGTGGCCGGCGGTGGCGGGAGGCTCAGACCGGCAGCGCCCGGCTGTCGGTGGCCGGGTCGCGCACCTCGGCCACCGGGTTGCCCTGGGTGATGTCGAGCATGCGCTGGAGGGCCACCTTGGCCCACTCGGTGGTGTCGGGGTCGACCGTGATGCGGTTGAGGATCCGTCCCTCCACCAGGTTCTCCAGGATCCAGGCCAGGTGGGGGGCGTCGATCCGGAACATGGTGGAGCAGGGGCAGACCAGCGGGTCGAGCGATACCACGGTCTTGTCGGGCGTCTCGGCGGCGAGTCGGTTGACCAGGTGGATCTCGGTGCCGATGGCGATGGTGGCCCCGGCGGGGGCGGCGGCCACCGCCTTGATGATGAAGTCGGTGGACCCGACCTGGTCGGCGATCGAGCAGACCTCGTGGGCGCACTCGGGGTGGGCGATCACGATGCCGTCGGGGTGCTCGGCCCGGAACGCCGCCACGTGGGCGGGGCTGAAGCGCTGGTGCACCGAGCAGTGGCCCTTCCAGAGCAGGAACGTGGCGTCCCGGACCGTCTGCTCGGTGAGCCCGCCGAGCTCGAGCCGCGGGTTCCAGACGGCCATGTCGTCGTGGCCGTAGCCCATGGCGATGCCGGTGTTGCGCCCGAGGTGCTGGTCGGGGAAGAACAGCACGCGGTCGCCCCGGGTGAAGGCCCACTCGAGGATCTCCCGGGCGTTGGTGGACGTGCACACGGCGCCGCCGTTGCGCCCCACGAACGCCTTCAGCGCCGCCGAGGAGTTCATGTACGTGATGGGCACGAGGCGAGACGTGTCGATGACCTCGCCGAGCGCCTCCCAGGCCTCGGTGACCTCGTCGAGGTCGGCCATGTCGGCCATGGAGCAGCCGGCGTTCAGGTCGGGCAGCACCACGGCCTGGTGGTCGGCGGTGAGCACGTCGGCCGACTCGGCCATGAAGTGCACCCCGCAGAACACGATGTAGTCGGCCTCGGGGCGCTCCTGGGCCAGCACCGACAGGCGGTACGAGTCCCCCCGGGCATCGGCCCAGGTCATGACCTCGTCGCGCTGGTAGTGGTGGCCGAGGATGAAGACGCGGTCGCCCAGCGCCGCCTTGGCGGCACCGATCATGGACGCGAGCTCGTCGGGCGAGGCGTCTCGGTAGCGATCGGGGAGCGGGCTCTGGAGCCTGAGCATCGGGTTGGCCTCCGGGGCGGTGGTGACCCTGCTGGGTGCCCGGTCAACCCTACTGGCGCACCGCCAGCCCTCCGACGTCCGTTTCGGCCGGCGCCTCGCCGTCGACGGCCTCCGAGGCCTGCTCGCGCCGCTCGTCGGCCAGCGGCGTCCCCAGCACGATCAGGGCGAAGATCGGCAACAGCATCGTGACCCGCCCGAACCCGAGCCACACCCACCAGACCTGGTGGTTGGCCGCCACCAGGATCGGCACGTGCAGCAGCGCGATCACCCGCATCCACGTGGTGCCGCGCGTGGCGATGACCGCCGCCGAGGCCACCAGCAGGGCGGCGGCGGCCCACTCCGCGGCGTGCCAATGCGGGAAGGCCATGCGGAAGCCCTCGAGCGGGGGTGCGGTCTGGGAGTAGTCGCTGGGCCAGGCGCCGAGGCGGTCGTGCACCAGGGTGATCCACACGCCGTAGGCCACCGCCGGCAGGGCGAGCTTCAGGGCCCCGAGCGGCGTGCGGCGCTGGAGGAGGTGGGTGATGCCGAGGCCGAGGGGAACCACGAGCATGGTCTCCCGCGTCAACCCGGCGGCGGTGAGCAGGCCCACCGCGAGCCACGGCTGCTTGCGCAGCCAGGCGGCGATGCCGGCGCAGGACAGGGCGATCGCGAGCGGCTCGCAGATCCCCGGGTAGGCAACCGCGGCGATGAAGGCGGGCGTGGCCAGGACGGCGCCGAGGTAGCGGACGCGGCGGCCCACCAGGCGGGCGAGCGCCGCCACCGAGAGGATCGCGGCGCCCACGGTGGCGGCGGTGAGGGCGAGCAGCGCCGGGGCGAGCAGCGGCCGCTGGCCGCCCGCGGAGGCCACGAACGCAAGCCACCCTTGCATCGGGCGCGACGAGCGGTAGGCGGCGTTCTCCCGGTCGCCGAAGTAGGCGTCGGGGGTGTTCACCATGTTCGGGTCGAGGGCGATCTCGGCGAACGTGTGGCCGTCCATCTTGGCCACGAGGTGCTCGGCGCGGCTCTGGGGCGGGCCGAAGCCCCCGGGGTTGTCGGCGCCGCCCCACGGGGCCGGTGGCGCCACGAAGACCTCGAGCAGGAGGATGAAGCCCACCGCGAGCGACGCCACGATCGCCACGGTCAGCGCCGGGAACGCCGGGGGGCGCGCGGCGCTGCGGGGCGCCGGCGCGTCGTCCACCGCGGCCTCGGTCTGCGCGTCCGCCTCCGTGGGCGCGTCGCCGGTCATCGTCACGATCCTCCATCGGACGCGATCGGCGGGACGTGAACGCGTCGGCGATCGGGCAACCTAGGAGCCGTGGTCCAACGTCCCCCCGCCGGCTCGATCCCCGACACCCCGGGCTCGTACCAGTTCAAGGACGTCCACGGCCGGGTGATCTACGTGGGCAAGGCCAAGTCGCTCCGCTCGCGCCTGTCCAACTACTTCCAGGCCAACCTGCCGCCGCGCACGGCGCAGATGGTGGCCACCGCCGAGACCGTCGAGTGGATCCAGGTCCGCAACGAGGTCGAGGCGCTCATGCTCGAGTACTCGCTCATCAAGCAGCACCGGCCCCGCTTCAACATCCGCCTGGTCGACGACAAGAGCTATCCCTTCCTGGCCGTGACCCTCGCCGACGAGTGGCCGCGGCCCATGGTGATGCGCGGCGCCCGCCGCAAGGGCGTGCGCTACTTCGGCCCCTACGGGAACGCCTACGCGATCCGCGAGACGCTCGACCTGTTGCTGCGCACCTTCCCCGTGCGCACCTGCTCGGACAACAAGTTCCAGAACCACGAGCGGCTCGGGCGCCCGTGCCTGCTGTTCCACATCGAGAAGTGCTCGGGGCCGTGCGTGGGCGAGGTGACCCACGAGCAGTACGACGGCTACGTGGCCGAGCTGCTCCAGTTCCTCGAGGGCGACACCGACGACGTGGTCAAGCGCCTCGACGCCGGCATGCGCGAGGCCGCCGCCGACCTCGAGTTCGAGCGGGCCGCCCGGCTCCGGGATCGCCTCACCGCCGTGAACAAGGCCATCGAGCGCCAGCAGATGGTGGCCGACCGCAACGAGGACCTCGACGTGATCGGCGTGGCCGACGACGAGCTCGAGGCCGCGGTGCAGGTGTTCCACGTCCGCCGTGGCCGCGTGGTCGGGCGCAAGGGGTTCGTGATGGACAAGGTCGAGGACCTCACGCCCCACGAGCTCACCGGCCGCATCCTCGAGGGCATCTACGCCGAACCGCCGCCCATCGGCATGCCCAAGGCGGTCCTGGTGCCGTGGGACCCCGACGACCTCGACCTCTACCAGGACTGGCTGTCGGAGCAGCGGGGCTCGGCGGTCACGATCCGCGTGCCCCAGCGCGGCGACAAGCGCAAGCTCCAGGAGACCGTGGCCAGCAACGCCCGCGAGGAGCTGGTCCGCCACCGCCTCAAGCGGGCGAGCGACCACAACAGCCGGGCCAAGGCCCTCAACGAGCTCCAGGAGCACCTCGGCCTGCCCGAGCCGCCGCTGCGCATCGAGTGCTACGACATGAGCCACATCCAGGGCAGCGACTACGTCGGCTCCATGGTGGTCATGGAGGACGGCCTGCCGAAGAAGTCCGAGTACCGCCGGTTCAAGATCAGGAGCGGCCAGGGCAACGACGACTTCCGGGCCATGGAGGAGGTCCTCACGCGCCGCCTCACCGCCTACCTCGCCGACCGCGAGCGCCCGGTGAGCGAGCGCGGCCGCTTCGCCTACCCGCCGCAGCTGCTGCTGGTCGACGGCGGCAAGGGCCAGCTCGGCGTGGCCGTGCGGGTCCTGGCCGAGCTCGGGCTCGACGAGGAGATCCCGGTGGCGTCGCTGGCCAAGCGGTTCGAGGAGGTCTACGTGCCCGGCCGGGCCGATCCCATCACCGTGCCCCGCCAGTCCGAGGCGCTCTACATGCTCCAGCGCCTGCGCGACGAGTCCCACCGCTTCGCCATCACGTTCCACCGCGAGCTGCGCGGCAAGCGCATGACCACCTCGGCGCTCGACGGCATCCCCGGCCTCGGCGAGACCCGCAAGAAGCGCCTGGCCAAGGAGCTCGGCGGCGTGAACGCGGTGAAGCAGGCCTCCCTCGACGACCTGCGGGCGCTGAGCTGGCTGCCCGACGCCGTGGCCGAGGCCGTGCACGCCAAGCTCCACGACCCGACCTGAGCCGGGCGGCGCTCAGCGGGCCCAGGGCGGCTCGAGGGCCAGGATCTCGTGGTGCACCGGGCAGCTGGGGAGGTGGGCCCCGGGCAGCCAGCCGGTGGACATGAGGAACTCGCCGGTGATCTCGCCGCCGGTGAACCGGAACGTGCGCTTGAACAGCTTCACCCACTCGTCCTTGGGGAGCGGGTGGTGGGTCGCCAGCCAGGCGTCGAACCCTCCGTGGGAGTCCCGCATCCCGGCCACCACCGCGGCGTTGGCGATGGCCGCGTCGACCTTGAGGCGGTTGCGGATGATGCCGGCGTCGGCGAGCAGCCGGGCCCGGTCGGCCTCGCCGAAGGCGGCCACCGCGTCGACGTCGAACCCGCGGTAGGCCGCCCGGAACCCCTCGCGCTTCTTCAGGATGGTGAGCCACGACAGGCCGGCCTGGTTGATCTCGAGCACGAGGCGCTCGAACAGGACCGGCTCGTCGGTGGCGGGGAAGCCGTACTCGGTGTCGTGGTAGGGGCCGTGGAACGGGTGCCCCGGGGCGGCGCCGCAGTACGAGTCCGGTGGCACGTCGGGGGTCGGCACGGTCGCCGATGGTACGGGCCCCACCACCTACGTTGGCTCCATGGCTGACGACATCGACCTGTGGGAGGCCCACAGCGCCTGGTGGCAGGACGGGTTCACCGAGGGGGCCGATCCCGAGTACGTCGAGCAGATCCTGCCGTTGGCCACCGACCTCCTGGCCGGGTACCCCCGGGTCCTCGACGTCGGCACCGGTGAGGGCCAGATCGCCCGGCTGCTGGTGGCGGGTGGGGCCCAGCTCGTGGCCGGAGTGGATCCCACCGCCAACCAGGTGGACGAGGCGCGCCGGCGCGCCGGCGGACCGGTCTACGCCCGCTCGGGGGCCGACGCCCTCCCGTTCCCCGACGCCGCCTTCGACGCGGTGGTGGCCTGCCTGGTGTTCGAGCACATCGAGGCGGTCGACGACGCGATCGACGAGGTGGCGCGGGTCCTGCGCCCGGGTGG
>JAHBSN010000267.1 GCA_019639095.1 Actinomycetota bacterium | reverse complement strand
GCGCCGAGTCGGCTTGCCCTCGGAGCGCCAGATCCGTAGCCGAAGCCCAGGTGGACTGGGCGGGGAGCGTGGGATCGTCGCCGCCACCTGGCACGATCGTCGGGTGGACCTGGTGCAGGCGGTGGCCATCGCGGCGGCG
The DNA here is from genome assembly GCA_019639095.1 of Actinomycetota bacterium. Lineage (GTDB taxonomy): Bacteria > Actinomycetota > Acidimicrobiia > Acidimicrobiales > Iamiaceae > Aquihabitans. The sequence goes on along the minus strand of JAHBSN010000267.1, from coordinate 5,364 downwards.
GGGATGGGTGCGGGCGGCGTGAATGCGGTGATGGGGTCGGGGAGCCTGATCACGTTCCCCACCCTGATCGCGTTCGGGTACGCGCCGGTCACCGCCAACGTGTCGAACAACGTCGGGCTGGTCCCCGGCTCGGTGGCCGGGGCCTACGGGTTCCGGCGGGAGCTGACCGGCCAGCGGCGCCGGGCTCGCACCCTGGCGGCCGCGTCGGCCACCGGTGGCCTCACCGGCGCCACGTTGCTGCTGACCCTGCCGTCGAGCGTGTTCGACGCGGTCATCCCGGTCCTGGTGCTCGGCGCCTCCGTGGCCATGGTGCTCCAGCCCCGGCTGAGCCGGTGGGTGGCGAGCCGTCGACCCGCCGACGCCCGCGACGTCGGCCCGGCGGCGGTGGCGTCGGTGTTCGCCACCGGGATCTACGGCGGCTACTTCGGGGCGGCCCAGGGCGTGATCCTGCTGGCCCTGCTCGCTGTGCTCGTGCCCGACGAGCTGAAGCGCTCGAACGCGCTCAAGAACGTGCTCGCCGGCACGGTCAACGGGGTGGCCGCCGTGGTGTTCGTGGTCTTCGCCGACGTCGACTGGGCCGTCGCCGCCCTGATCGCCGCCGGCGCCATCGTGGGCGGCACCCTCGGTGCCCGGGTCGGTCGCCGGATCCCCCCGGCGGTGCTGCGCACGCTCGTGGTCCTGCTCGGCCTCGGCGTCGCGATCCGCTTCTTCGTCACCTGATCACGGCGCTGGCCGTGGCCAAGGCTCGTGCAGCGATGCCGCCAGGAGCGGCACCAGCGCACGCACCTTCGGGCGGCGGGGCCGGGGGTCAGGGGGCGGGCTTGGCGGTGGCCGGCTTCGCCGCCGCCTTCTTCGCTGCCGATGCCTTCTTGGCCGTCGGCTTGCGCTTCGGCTTCACGGCGGGGGCGGCGGCCTCGGCGGCGGCGGCCTCGATCACCGCGAGCAGCTCGTCGAGCGAGGCCTGGAGGCCGTCGGCGAGCGCCCACACGTCGTCGACCACGTCGGGACAGGTGAGGATGCCGAAGTCGAGGCTGTCCTCGAGGCTCATCACGGTGATGTTGAGCGCGGCGCCGTCGAAGATCGGGCCGAGCGGGAAGTTGGCCTCGAGCTTGGCGCCGGCGGAGTAGAGGGCGAACGGCGGGCCGGGCACGTTCGAGATGGTGACGTTGAAGATCGGGCGGTGGCGGTCGGCGAGGCCCATGCGGGCGTAGAGGCGCATGGCCCGGCCGAACACGGCGGGGGCGGCGAACTCGGCCCAGTCGGTGAGGGTCTCGGCGCCGATGGCGCGGTGCTGCTCCTTGGCGCCGAGCATCCCCTCGTGGATGGCGGCGAGCCGGGCCACGGGGTCCTCGACGTCGGTGGCGAGCGACGTGAACATCGACGACACCTGGTTGCCCATGTCGGCCCGGGCCTCCTCGGGCCGCACCGAGACGGGCACCATGGCCAGCAGCGGACCGTCGACGTCCTCGCCGCGCTGCTCGAAGTACCGGCGCAGCGTGCCGGCGCAGAGGGCGAGGACGACGTCGTTCACCGTGGTGCCGAACGCGTTCTTCACCCGCTTCACGTCGGTGAGCGAGATCGATCGGGTGGCGATGGAGCGGCGCGGCGTGATGGCGCCGTTGATCGACGTGGCCGGGGCGGTGAAGGGGAGGGGAGCGAGGTCGTGGCCGGGCTGGCGGGTGAGGTTGCGCACGTCGAGCGCCGCCTGGCCGGTGCGTCGCAGCGCCTTCAGCACGCGCAGCGGCTGGCGGGCCAGGGACGACATGGCGTAGCCGAGCATCTCGACCTCGGACGGCACCTTGTCGGGCTCCCAGGGCTCGTCGGGCTCGGGGTGCTGCACCACCTCGGGGGAGAGGTCGAACAGCGCCACGGTGATCTCGGACCCGGAGGCGCCATCCATGGCGGCGTGGTGGACCTTGGTGAGCGTGGCCACCCGCCCGCCCTGGAGGCCCTCGATGTACCACATCTCCCAGAGGGGTCGGGTGCGATCGAGCTGGATGGCGTTGAGCTCGGCGGCCAGCTCGGCCAGCTCCCGGGCGCCGCCCGGCGCCGGCACCGCCGCCCGCCGGATGTGGCGGTCGAGGTCGAAGTCGGGGTCCTCGATCCACAGCGGGAAGTGCAGTTGGAGCGGCACGTCGACGAGGCGCTGGCGGAACGGGGGCGCCAGGTGGAGCCGGCCCCGCACCATCTCGCGCACGTTCTCGATGCCGAACGTGCCGCCGTCGGCCACCAGGTCGCCGGGGTCGTAGATGGCGAGCCCCGAGACGTGCATGGCCGACGTGGGCGTCTCCATCCACAGGAAGCCGGCATCGAGTCCCGTGAGTCGCTTCATGCCGGGCACGCTACGCCCGGCGGGCCCGATCGGCTCGGGGCGCGCTCAGGGGGCGAAGCAGGCCGAGAGGAACCGCACGAGCGGAGCGGTCATCACCTGGTCGCCGGGGGCGCCGATGTTGCGGTTGACCTGGTCGTGGGTGAGCGAGGTGGCATCCACGAGCGTCACCGGGGTGCCCGCCGCCCGCAGGGCGGTGGCGTAGCCCTTCTCGATGCGCTGCCGCAGCGGCCCGCCGCGGAACACGGTGAGGGTGGGAGGCACGTCCGCCCCCTTCCCCGCGGCCCGCACCAGCCGGGTGGCCGACGTGTCGGTGAGGCGAGCCGGGTCGCTCCCCAGGGCCGCCGTCCACTGCTTGCGCTCGTCGGAGCCGGCGGGGACGGCCGCCTTGTCGAACCCGGCGGTGTCGAGCGGTGCCGTGCACGCCAGGTCCGACGGCGACAGGTGGTGCGCCTCGAGGTAGGAGGGCTGGGCGGTCACGTTGCTGACGATGTCGGCGCCCGCCGAGTGGCCGAGCAGGGCGGTGCGCTCGGGGTCGCCGCCGTAGCGGGGGATCTGGGCATGGACCCAGGCCACGGCGGCGGCGACGTCCTCGTAGTGGTCGGGGAACGGCGCCGAGCCTGGCTTGCCGGGCGTGGTCAGCCGGTAGTTGACGCTCACGAGGATCCAGCCCTTCGCGTTGAACAGGCGGACCTTGTCGGCCATCTGGTTCTTCTTGTCGCCGATCTGGTAGCCGCCGCCGTGGACCCAGATCACCACCGGGGCGTCGCAGGCCCGGCGCGGGGCGTGGACGTCGAGGCTCGTGAGGTCGGCGCGCACCCCGGGCACCGCCCGGTAGCGCACGGTGGTGGGCAGGCCCGGTGTGGCGCAGCGCCGCCCAGCCGCCGCGGTGGCGGCGGATGCCGTGGCCGTGGCGCTGCTCGACGGAGCGGTGGTGTCGGTGGACGAGGTGACCTGGCAGCCGGTCACGAGGAGCGCCGCCAGCGCGACGAGGGCGCCGATGCGGGTGGGGCGGAGGAGCGGGTGGGGTGCTCGCACGCCCGCCATGGTGGACGTGCGATGTGAGGGTTCGATGAGCCGGCTCCCGGGAACCCCGTGGTCCCGACCCGGACCGTGGGGTAGACCCTGAGCCACATGGAGACGCCCAGCCCGACCTGGCTCCCGCACCCGGCGGTGCTGCGAGTGGCCGCCTACGCGGCTTGCATCATCGTGGTGGGCATCGCCTCGGGGATGCTGCTCGAGCTGCTCAGCCAGCTGAGCATCGTCCTCGTGCCGGTGCTGGTGGCGGTCTACCTGACCCGGATCCTCGCCGTGCCGGGGAACTGGCTCCGGGACCACGGCTGGCGGCCGGCGCCCGCCGCCGCCGCCGTGCTGGTGGGGTTCCTCCTCCTCGTGGCCGGGCTCGTCTGGGCCGTGGTGCCGCCGATGGTGGACGAGTTCTCCACGCTCGGCGACACCATTCGCGACGGCACCCAGCAGGTGGAGGACTGGCTGGTGGAGGACAGCTCGCTCGACATCACCCGGGCCGACGTGAAGGAGTTCGAGGACTCGATCTCCGAGCGCAGCCGTGACGTGCTCACCCGCTCGACCGACTCGGTGGCCCGGGGCGCCCGCCTGGTGGTGGAGACCGTGGTGAGCCTGGTCCTGGCGCTCGTGCTCACGTTCTTCGCCCTCAAGGACGGCCCGCAGTTCCAGCGGTGGGCCCGGTCGCTGGTGCCCCGGCGCCGGCAGGCCCACGCCGACGAGGTGGCCCGCTCGGCGTGGTCGATCATGGGCGGCTACCTGCGCGGCGCCGCCCTCCTCGGGCTGCTCGAGGGGGTGATCATCGGCGGCACCATGGCCATCACCGGCGCCCACCTCGCCCTGCCGGTGGCGCTGCTCACCTTCGCCGCCGCGTTCGTGCCGCTCGTGGGCGCCACCGTGGCCGGGGTGATCGCGGTGCTCGTCACGCTGGCGTCGGCCGGCCTGAGCGAGGCGCTCGTGGTGGGCCTCGTCGCCCTGCTGGTGCAGCAGTTCGACAACGAGCTGCTCGCGCCGTGGATCTACGGCAAGGCGCTGTCGCTGCACCCGGTGATCATCCTGCTGTCGATCACCGCCGGCACGGCGCTGTTCGGCGTGGTGGGCACCCTCCTCGCAGTGCCGGTGACCGCCATCGCCATCGACGCCGTGTCCATCCTTCGGGCCCCGGTGTGGCCCGACGACGATCCCCTCACCGATGGCGCCCCGCCGCCGATGGAGTCCTGACCGCCCGCCGTCCGGTAGGGTGGTCGACGAGCGGCGTCCCGCCTTCGGGTAGTGGGGGGCGGTGCCGGGGCCTGGTTCGAGGCCCGGCGCAGATGCCGGCAACCGGATGACACAGCCGCCTCCTGTGGAGGTGGGCCCGACGGCGCAGGAGTGCCGCACCACCCATGTCGCACGCACAGATGCTGGAGTCCGCCGCCTGGGCGGCTGCCGACGGCACCGCCACGGCCGAGCAGCTCGCGCTCCTCGAGGCCGACCCGCGCTCGTGGCGCTGGGCGCTCGAGGACCTGCTCGAGGAGGCCGAGGACAACCTCGAGTCGGTGCGGCGGCTCAACGGTCCGGAGCGGGCCCAGGTGGTGGCCGACTTCGAGGCCGAGCTGGCTCGCCTCGAGGCCGCGTACGACCTGCTCACGAAGGTGGGCGACAGCTCGTCGGCGGTCGCGGCGATCGCCGCCGCCGATCCGGCCGGCGAGGTGCGGCTGCAGGCCTCGTGGCACGGCGGCAACGTCGTGGTGTGGGCGGCCGGCCCCGGCACGGCCCCGGCCACGGCCGACGAGCTGTCCGACCGCCTGGAGGCCATCGGCGGCCCGGCGGTGGGCTGGAGCCAGCACGCCGCGGTGCAGCTGCCCTCGGGCGGCCGGGCCGCCGCGCTGTCGATCCCCGTGCAGGAGTCGCTCGGCTGGCTGGTGGCGGTGGGCGCCGGGCTGGGGCGCGAGGGCGTGGGCGCCAGCGTGGCGTGGCTCGGCCGCGTGGCCGTGGCCGCCGTGCGCCTGGTGGCTCAGGGCGCCGTGGTG
>JAHBSN010000266.1 GCA_019639095.1 Actinomycetota bacterium | reverse complement strand
GTGCTCGGCACCTTCACCTACTGCCTGGTGGTCATGGGCTCGGTCCACAACCCCGGCGAGCTCGGCGGCGAGGCCGTGGTGCCCAACCTGTCGGTGGGCGTGGCGCTCGCCCTCGGCCTCGTCTCGGTGCTCGCCACGGTGGGCTTCATCGACCACAGCGCCCACTCGATGGACGTCTCCAAGCTGCTCCACCGCGTCACCTCCGAGACCCTCGAGAGCGCGGCGCACAGCTGGCCGGCCCCCGGCGCCCGGGAGTCCGAGCCGGAGGAGGACGAGCCCGACGAGCCCAGCTTCACCGTCACCTTCGAGCGCAACGGCTGGATCCAGCGGGTGGACAGCGAGGCGCTGCTCGGGGTGATCCCCCCGGGCGGCACGGTGTGGTTGGAGTCGGCGGTGGGCCGCTACGCGGTGGCCGGCCGCACGGTGGCCCTGATCTGGCCGGTCCCGCCCCTGGCCGAGCAGGGGCCGGTGGCGGCCGCGGTCCGCCGCGCCGTGCACGTGGGGTCCACGCGCACGCTGCACCAGGACCCGGCGTTCGGCGTGCGCCAGCTGGTCGACGTGGCCCTGCGCGCCCTCTCCCCCGGCGTCAACGACCCCACCACCGCCCAGGACGCCATCTTCCACGTGGCCGCGGTGCTCCGCGACCTGCTCGAGCGGGAGAGCCCGAGCCGCACCCGCCACGGTCCCGAGGGCCGTCGCCTCCTGCGCCACGAGCTCCCCGACCACGCCGAGATCGTGGGCCTGGCCTTCGACGAGCTGCGGCCCGTGTCCGCCGACCAGCCGGCGGTGTGCATCTACCTGCTCGAGGCGCTCCACCTGCTCGGCGACTCGCCCGCCGTGGCCGCGTCGCCCGAACGGGTGGAGCTGCTGCGCACGCAGGCCCGGCTCGTGCTCGAGGCCTGCGAGCGCGCCGATCCGGTGACCTACGACCGCGAGCGGGTGCGGGCGGCCTACGCCCGTCGGTTCGGCTGAGGCAGGCGGCCGTCAGACCGCGTCGGGTGGGATGGCCGGCAGCTGCTCGATGGCCTCGGTGAGCAGGCGCACCCAGGTGTGCTGCAGGTCGGCGAGGTACGGCGAGTCGTCGCCGATGCGGTGCTCCACCAGCTCGAGCGACCCGTTGCGGTAGATGCCGAGGTCGTAGGGCGGGCCCACCGAGAGGTTGGCCCGCGCCGTGCTGAGCATGGAGCTGAGCGCCACCTTCACCGCCGACTCGAGGTCGACCTTGGCGTGCACCGCCAGCTCCAGCATGAACTTGCCGTACTTGCTCTCGCCGATCTGCAGGAACGGCCGCTCGTCGGACGCGCGGATGTAGTTGCCCTCGGGGTACACGAGGAAGATGTCGGGCCGCTCGCCGGCGATCTGGCCGCCGAGGATGAACGTGGCGGTGGCATCGGCGCCCGAGGCGCTCATCCCCGCCCGGTGGCGCTCCACGACCTCCTGGCCGAGCCGGCCCACGTACAGCGCGGCCTCGAAGAGGTGCCCGACGGTGGCGAGGCTCTCGTGGTCGCCCGGCGTGGCGAGGTCCCGCTCGATGCGATCGAGCACCTCCTGGGTGGTGGCCAGGTTGCCGGCCGACTCGAGCACGAACATCCGGTCCTGCCCGGCGCGCACCACGGCGAGCTTCCGATAGGTGTTCACGTTGTCGACCCCGGCGTTGGTCCGGGTGTCGGCCAGGAAGACGAGGCCTTCGTCGAGGCGCAGGGCGAGGCAGTAGGTCACGCGGCGACGGTACCGGCCCGCTCCCCGGCCCCCGCCCCCCGGGCACGAGACGTGCGCCACACTGGGCGCGTGCCTGTGCCCGTGACCCACCCCGTCGCCCCCCGCCCGACCGCCCGCCGCCGGGCCCAGCTGCTCGGCGCCGTCGCCGCCGCCGCCCTGGCCCTGCTGCCGCTGGTGGCCTGCTCGTCGTCGTCCGACGACGACGCGGCGCCCCGCACCGGCGAGGGCTCGTCCACCACCGAGCCGAGCGGATCGCCCACCACCGCCGCGCCCCCGGTCGAGCGGCCCGAGGGCCCGGCCGCCACCGTCACCGGCGAGATCACGGGCGGCAACGGCATCTCGCTGCTGGCCGCCGCCGAGCTCCCCGACCTGGCCGAGGCGGGCTACACCGAGGCCGAGTACCGGGTGACCGGCACGGCGGTGCGCTACACGGCCGAGGGGGACCTGCCCGCCGACGGGCGCTTCGAGCTGTCCCCGGGCGACGCGGCCGACTACGCCACCCGCATCGTGGTCCGCCGTCCGGCCGACGCCGCCGACTTCAACGGCACCGTGGTCCTGGAGTGGTTCAACGTGAGCAGCGGCGCCGACGTCGCCCCCGACTACACGTACCTCGCCGACGAGATCGTGCGCGGCGGCTACGCCTGGGTGGGCGTGTCGGCCCAGCACATCGGCGTCGAGGGTGGGCCGGTGGCCGTGGCGGCGCCCGGCGCCGAGCTCACCGGGGCCGGCAAGGGCCTGAAGGCGTTCGACCCCGAGCGCTACGGCGACCTGTCCCACCCCGGCGACGCGTTCGCCTACGACCTCTACACGCAGGTCGGCCGCGCGCTGCGCTCGCCCGGCGACCTGGATCCGCTCGACGGGCTCGACGTCGACCGGCTGCTCGCGGTGGGCGAGTCGCAGTCGGCGTTCATGCTCAGCACCTACGCCAACGGCGTGCAGCCGTTGACCCACGAGTTCGACGGGTTCCTGATCCACAGCCGCGGTGGTGGCGTGCCCGGGCTCGGCGAGCCGGGCGCCGGGCTCGACGTGGCCGGCTCCATCGGCCGGCCGCCCACGATCATCCGCACCGACCTCGACGTGCCCGTGATGATCGTGCAGACCGAGACCGACGTGCTCGGCATCATCGGCTACTACCCGGCCCGCCAGGACGACACCGACCGCATCCGCCTCTGGGAGATCGCCGGCGCCGCCCACGCCGACGACTACCAGGTGGGAGGCGTGGGCGACGCGCTCGGCTGCGGCCTGGCCATCAACTCGGGCCAGCAGCACGTGGTCCTGAAGGCGGCGCTGCGCCACCTCGACACCTGGGCGTCGGGCGGCGATGCCCCGCCGAAGGCCGATCGACTCGAGGTGGAGGGCCCCGACTCGGCCCGGACGTTCGTGCTCGACGACGTGGGCAACGTGCAGGGCGGCATCCGCACCCCGGCGGTGGACGCCCCGGTCGACGTGCTCTCCGGCCTTCCCGCGCCCGGCGCCTCGCTGATCTGCGTCCTGTTCGGCACCACCAAGCCGATCGCTGCGACCACGTTGGCCGAGCGCTACGGCACGCGCGCCGACTACCTCGCCGCCTACGAGGCGGCCACCGACGCCGCCATCGACGCCGGCTTCGCCCTCCCCGAGGACCGCGACACGATCCTGTCCGAAGCCCAACCCGACCGCCTCGAGGGCTGACCCTCCGGCGTTTGACCCCCGCAGCGAGGAGCTACTCGAGCTCGGTGCCGTCTGGTCTGAGCACGTGCATGGTTCCGCCCGGGTCCCGCCACGCCGTGAAGCCGCGCTCCTTGAAGCGGTTGTGGCGGCCGCACGCCGGACCACCGTTGGCCGGTGAGGTTCGGCCCCGTTCGGGGCCGGACCAGGGTCTCAGGTGGTCGGCCTCGCAGTGGGAGACCGGCACGTGGCAGCCGGGCCAGTAGCACTCGGTGCTCGACAGCCGAACCGCCAGCTTGGCCGGGCCGGTGAAGACCCGAGACCGGCGCCCGAGGTCGGTGACCACCCCGTCGGCACCGATCACCACCCGCCGCACGTGGCCGACCAGGGCTGCCGCCACCGCCTCGGTGGGGTCGACGTGGCCGCCGTCGACCGTGGCGCACCGCAGCCGCGTGCCCGGCTGCGGATCGATGTCGGGCTCGGGCCGATCCGGCGAGGGCGCGGCGCCGGCGAAGCGACGGACCTCCTCCTCGAAGGTGGCCTGGTCGATGACGATGTTGGCCACCACGATCGAACCGCCGGGCTCTGCGGCCCGGGCCGCAGCCGCCTTCTCGAAGATCGCCGCCCATGCGTCGAACCGGCGCTGCGCATCGGTGCGGGGCAGGTGCTCGACGGTGGCCGCGTCGCCGTGCTCGGCGCGCGCCTTCTCCCAGTCGGTCAGGGTCTCGGCCTCGTAGAACGCCTTGTGGATCTCGTACATCAGCGTGCCGGCCAGCGACCCGCACGATCCGGTGAAGCGCCACCGTCCGTCCCAGTCCTGCGCCATCGACGCGTCTCGCTTGTCGTGGTGGGCCTGGTTGCGATCCCGGGCGCCGTCCTCGTCGACCAACCGCTCCCACTCGGAGACCTTGAGGTCGAACTCCCGGTACGACAGGTGCAGCGCCGCCTGGACCAGGTTCCGATCCTGGCCGCCGACCTTGCCCGACACCCGGGGGTTGGCGTGCATGCGGCCGATGCGATCGACCTGATCGGACCCGATCCGCCCGGCCCGATACGCCGCCGCCACCTCGGGCAGGTCCCGAAGCGCCTTGGCGTCGGCCATGCGCCGCCCGGCCTCCGCCGCCGACAGCCGGGCCACGTGGCGCACCATGACCTTGGCCGAGGCGTGCCCGTCGGCACGGTGCCAGCCGGCGCGATCGATCCCGTCCACCACCGCCACGGCCAGCGACCGAGCCCGACGCACCAGCGACTCGACCTCCCGCACCAACGTCACCGCATCACGCGCATCGGATGCGACCATCCCGGCCACCGCCAGCGAGTCGAGCGCGGCGTTCGCCGCATCGATCGCCACCGCCACCTCACGATCTGCTACCTGTGATCCCATGCCCCCAACCCTACGAAGGGGGTATGACAGTCTCATCTGCAGCAGGTCAATACTTCCCACTTCGGACACCCAACCCCGCCTCCGCCGACGCGGGCGCAACCGACCCGGTGTCGGGCGCCGCCGTCAACGATCCGGTGGCACGAGGCCTCCGAGGCGGTCGGCAGCGGCGGCGGCCATCGACGCGTCGAGTGCGGCGAGCACGACCTGCCCGGCATCGCGCTGGAGGCGGGCGAGCGTGGCCGCCAGCTCCTGGACCCGGCCCCGGTCGAGGGCCTCGGCCCAGTCCCCGGGCAGCAGGTGCTGCTCGAAGACGGCCACGACCCGGCGCAACGCACGTCGACAGCGGCCTCCTGATCCGGGACCTGCCCGTGACGTGGCGAGCCGGTCCGATTCCCGGGGGTTTGCGTCGAGTTCCGACCGCCCAGCGGCAAGGAGTCGACCCAAAGCTGCAAGAACCGGCCACCGCTCGCCAGAAGTAGCTTGCGGCCGAGCCCGACCGGATCGGACCGGGCCGACGAGGACGAGACGAAGGGGACGGACGTGGGCGAGCGAGCAGTGGTGACCGGGGCGAACTCGGGGATCGGGCTGGCCACGGCGCTGCGCCTGGCGGCCGATGGCTACGAGGTGTTCGCCGGGGCCCGCCGGGCCGAGGGGCTCGACGCCATCGCCGCCGCGGCCGCCGACGCCGGCGCCACCACCGTCCACCCGATCACCATCGACGTGTCCGACGACGACTCGGTGCAGGCCGCGTTCGCTCAGGTGCTGGCCGACGGCCC
>JAHBSN010000265.1 GCA_019639095.1 Actinomycetota bacterium | reverse complement strand
CCCACCACCGAGATCGCCGTGGCCGACGAGGTCGACGCCGCCGTCGACACCGACCCCGTGGAGGACCGCTCCACGTTCCGCTCGCTGCGCACCCGCAACTTCCGCCTGTTCTTCCTCGGCCAGCTCGTGTCGCAGACCGGCACCTGGCTGAGCATGGTGGTCCAGACCCTGCTCGTGCTGAAGCTGGCGGGCTCGGGCATCTCGCTCGGCCTGCTCATGGCCTGCCAGTTCGGGCCCGTCCTCCTGCTCGGCGCCTGGGCCGGCGCCATCGCCGACCGGGCCGACAAGCGCACGCTGCTGCTCACCGTGCAGGCGCTGTCGATGGGGCAGTCGGTGGCCCTCGGCGTGGTCGTCCTGGCCGGCTGGGCGTCGGTGCCGGTGATCTTCGCCCTCGCCGCGGTGCAGGGCGTGCTCACCGCCTTCGACAACCCCACCCGCCGGGCCTTCGTGGTGGAGATGGTGCCGCACACCGACGTGTCGAACGCCGTCAGCCTCAACAGCGCCGTGATGACCGCGTCCCGCGTGGTGGGCCCGGCGCTGGCCGGCGTGCTGGTGGTCAACCTCGGCTACGGCTGGCCGTTCCTGATCGACGCCCTCAGCTACGTGGCCGTCCTCGTGGGCCTGGTGATGATGCGCCCGGCCGAGCTCTACCGCAGCGCCCCCACCGCCAAGGGCAAGGGCCAGGTGCGAGCCGGGCTGCGCTACGTGCGGGGCGAGCCGGTGCTGTTCGTGCCGCTCGTCATGATGACCATCGTCGGCACGCTGGCCTTCAACTTCTCGGTCACCGTGCCCCTGCTCGTGAAGGGTCCGCTCGGCGGCAGCACCACCACGTTCACGCTGCTGTTCTCGGCGCTGAGCCTCGGCTCGCTCGTGGGTGCGCTGCTCACCGCCCGCCGCACCGACGTCACCACCACCCAGGTGGTGGTCTCGTCGGCCGCGTTCGGGGTGGGCATGCTCGCCCTGGCCGCCGTGCCGGGGCTGGTGCTCGCCTTCCCGGTGGCGATCCTCCTCGGGCTCGGCTCCATCGGGTTCCTCACCTCCACCACCGCGCTGGTGCAGCTGCGGGCGGCGCCGGAGTACCGGGGCCGGGTCCTGGCCCTCCAGGGGATGGTGTTCCTCGGCTCGACGCCCATCGGCGGCCCGCTCGTCGGGTGGGTGTCCGACGCCGGCGGCCCGCGAGCCGGGGTGGCGCTGGGCGGCGTGGCCTGCCTGGCGGCGGCCGCCTACGGCGCCCGGGCCCTCGGCCTGCACCGGCGGTCCCACGGCGAGCCGGCCGACGAGACCGCCGAGCTGGTCGACGAGGTCGCCCTCGCCGACTAGTCCCCGCGACGCTCGGACCAGGTGCGGCCGGCCTCCACGTCGATGTCGTGGGGCAGGCCGAGGACGCGCTCGGCGAGGATGTTGCGCTGCACGTCGCCGGTGCCGCCGCCGATGGTGAGGGCGGGGGCGAACAGGAACCCGTAGTCCCACGAGTCGGCCGGCGCGCCCAGCGGGCCCCGCCCGGCGAGCATGCCGTCGGCGCCGGCGAGGTCCTTGGCCAGGCCCATGATCGCCTGGCCGTGCTCGTCGGCCATGACCTTGCGGATCGACGCCTCGGGGCCGGGCTGCTCGCCGCGGATGCGGGCCGACACCGTCCGCAGCCGGATCAGCCGCAGGACCTCCTCGGTGGTGTGGAGGCGGGCGAGCCGCTGGCGCAGCAGCGGGTCGGCCACGCCACCGCGGGCGCGGACGAGGTCGAGCAGGTCGGCTCCGGTGGGCCCGGCACCCCAGAGGGCGCCACCCGACGACAGCGACACGCGCTCGTTGCCGAGGGTCACCTTGGCCAGCTCCCAGCCCCGGCCGACCTCGCCCACCACCGAGCCCGCCGGCAGGCGGACGTCGGTGAGGAACACCTCGTTGAACAGGTGGGCACCGGTCATCTCGATGATCGGCCGGACCTCGATCCCGGGGAGGTCCATCGGGCACACGAAGTAGGTGATGCCCTGGTGCTTGGCCACGTGGGGGTCGGTGCGGGCGATGAGGATCCCGTAGCGGGCGAACTGGGCGAGGGAGGTCCAGATCTTCTGGCCGTTCACCACCCACTCGTCGCCGTCGCGCTCGGCGCGGGTGCCGAGGTTGGCCAGGTCGCTGCCGGCGTCCGGCTCGCTGAACAGCTGGCACCACACGTCCTCGCCCGACAGGAGGCGGGGCAGGTAGGCGGCCTGCTGCTCGGGGGTTCCGGCGTGCACGAGGGTCGGTCCGGCCCAGCCGATCCCGATCGGGTTCATCGGCCGGGAGACGCCGGCGCTGCGCAGCTCCTCGTCGATCACGATCTGGTGGATGGGGTCGGCGTCGAGCCCCCACGGCCGGGGCAGGTGGGGTGCCACGTAGCCGGCGTCGGCCAGGTCCCGGCCGCTCGGCGCCGGGTGGTCGGCCAGCCAGGCCCGGACCTCGAGGCGGCGCGGATCGTCGTCGGGCGGCAGCTCGAAGTCCATGGCGGGCCACCGTAGCCCTGCACTTGACCGGGCGGTCAAGGAACTCGGACACTTCGCCCGAGTCGTACACTCGCCCCCGACCGACGGCCACCAAGGGGACGACATGCCGGGCTGGAACTACGCCGAGATCTGGGAGACGGTGGCCAGCGCCATCCCCGACGCGCCCGCCCAGATCCAGGGCGACACCCGCTACACCTGGCGCGAGTTCGACGAGCGGGCCAACGGCGTGGCCCACGTGCTGCTCGAGGCCGGCGCCCAGGAGCAGGACAAGGTGGCGCAGTACCTCTACAACTGCCCGGCCTACATGGAGTCGATGTTCGCGTCGTGGAAGGCCGGCCTGGTGCCGGTGAACACCAACTACCGCTACGCGGACGACGAGCTCGTCTACCTCTGGGACAACGCCGACGCCGTGGCCGTGGTGTTCCACGGCGCGTTCACCGAGACCATCGAGCGGATCCTCGAGCGGGTGCCGCGCGTGAAGACGTGGCTCTGGGTCGACGACGGCTCGGGCCCCTGCCCCTCCTGGGCCATGCCCTACGAGGACGCCGCCGCCTCGCACCCGGCCAAGGTGGAGGCGCCGTGGGGCCGCGACGGCGACCACCTCTACATGCTCTACACCGGCGGCACCACCGGCATGCCCAAGGGCGTGATGTGGCGCCAGGACGACAACATCCGCAACATCATCGCCCTGGGCACCAACCCTCGCTACGGCGAGGACCCCGTGGACTACGACGTCACCCGCGGGCTGGTCCAGGGGCCGGGCATCGTGAGCCTGCCGGCCTGCCCGCTCATGCACGGCACCGGCTGCATGACCCAGCTCATCGCCCTCTCCGGCGGCGGCTGCGTGGTCACCCTCGAGAGCCGCCACCTCGACATCGAGGAGCTGTTCGACACCGCGGTCCGCCACGGCGCCAACACCACCGCCATCGTGGGCGACGCCTTCGCCAAGCCGATGGTGCGCGCTCTGGACGCCAACCCCGACCGCTGGGACCTCTCCAGCCTGTTCGTGTTCACGTCGTCGGGCGTGATGTTCTCCGAGCCCACCAAGCAGGCGCTGCTGCGCCACCTACCCCACGCCATGATCGTCGACGCCTTCTCGTCGTCGGAGGCCGTGGGCATGGGCCAGTCGGTGTCGGCCAGCGGGGTCGACCCCGACACCGCCACGTTCAAGCTCGGCGAGCACACCAAGGTCTTCACCGAGGACCTCCGGCCGGTGGAACCGGGCTCGGGCGAGATCGGCAAGGTGGCCGTGGGCGGCCACCAGCCCATCGGGTACTACAAGGACCCCGAGAAGACCGCGGCCACCTTCATCACCGTCGATGGGCAGCGCTACTCGGTGCCCGGCGACTTCGCCACGGTGGAGGCCGACGGCACGATCACCCTGCTCGGGCGCGGGTCGGTGTGCATCAACACCGGCGGGGAGAAGGTCTTCCCCGAGGAGGTCGAGGAGGTGCTCAAGCTCCACGACACCGTCCGAGACGCCGTGGCCGTGGGCGTGCCCGACGACAAGTTCGGCGAGGCCATCACCGCGGTGGTCGAGCTCGCCCCCGAGGTCGACCTCGACGAGCCGGCGATCATCGACCACGTGAAGGGCAAGCTCGCCCACTACAAGGCGCCCAAGCGGGTGCTCGTGATCGACACCATCGGTCGGGCCCCCAACGGCAAGGTCGACTACAAGCGCCTCAAGCAGTACGCCAAGGACCAGCTCGGCATCACGGCCTGACCGTGGCCGACGTGGTCGTGCGGGTGGCGGGACCCACCGGCCGCCCCGTCGCCTCCATGGCGGTGCGCCTCGGCACGCGGGGCCGTCGACGGCTCGCTCCCACGCGCCGCACGGCACCCGAGCGCCTGGATCGCCCCGGGCTCGTGGCCGGCGACGGCGGCGGCGCCGGATCGGCGTGGACCGTGGCGTCGGCCGGTGCCGCCGCCCGACGCCGCTGGAGCGGGGGGCACCCCTCGGTGGCCACCGTGGTCGAGCTCGACCTCGCCGACCCCTCGCCCGACGGCGTCGCCTCGCTGCTGGCGCAGGCCCAGGCCCAGCTCGAACCCACGGGCGTGTGCCGGCTCGACCTGCTGGCCACGCCCGACGACGTGCGGCTCGGCCCCCTCCGCGCCGCCGGGTGGTTCAGCGGCGTCGTCGGCCCCGACGTGGTGGCCAGCTGGTGCCTCCGCGCCACCTGGCGCCGCGAGGGCGACACCGGAGACCGGAGCGGCGGCCGGCTGCGGCGGCGGCTGGCCGCCGTGCGGCCGCGGGACCTGCCCGGCCTGGCGGCCACCGTGGTGGACGAGGCGCGCGGCCGGACCCACGAGCGGCGCCACCCGCCCGCGGCCGCCACCCTGGCCAGCCCGCCGCCGGGATCGGTCCGCCACGAGGCCACCCGGTACCGCACGATCCGGCGCGCCCTCGAGCTCGTCCCCGAGGGGTTCCGGGCCGAGCCGCTGCTCGACGTGGGCTGCGGCGACGGCCGGGTCCTCGCCGCCGCCGGCCGCCTCGGCTTCACGCGGCTCGCCGGGATCGACCACGACCCCGGCCTCGTGGAGGCCGCTCGCGCACGCCTCGGGCCGTCGGCGTCGATCCGGCTGGGCGACGCCCGCACCACCCCGATCGACGACGAGGTCGGCACCGTCTACCTGTTCAACCCCCTCGACGAGGAGGGCGTGGCCGACGTGGCCGCCGAGCTGGCGGCCTCCCTGTTGCGCCGCCCCCGCCCGGCGCTGGTGGTCTACGTCAACCCCCGGGCGGTGGCCCCGCTCCTCGACGCCGGGCTGTCGATGGTGCACCTCGAACCGCAGTTCTGCGTCCTCGCCACCTGACCGACGGGGGTTCGCCCCGTCGCCGCGGCCACCGCTACCCTCGGCCGCTGCCCACCACGAACCCCTCCAGGAGCAACGAACCCCATGGCTGAACTCGGTTACGACGGCAAGGTCGCGGTCATCACCGGCGCGGGCGGCGGCCTCGGCCGGTCGCACGCCCTCGAGCTCTCCAAGCGCGGCGCGCTGATCGTGGTCAACGACCTCGGCGGCTCGGTCGACGGCCAGGGCGGCTCGCACACCGGGGCGCAGCAGGTGGTCGACGAGATCGTCGCC
>JAHBSN010000264.1 GCA_019639095.1 Actinomycetota bacterium | reverse complement strand
CTGCGGATGAGGCTGCCGTGGGCGAACGGGCCCGGGTTGCCCTGGTAGCCGGCGAAGGTGACCCGCAGGCCGCCGCCGGGCTCGGCGGTGATGACGGGGGTGTTCTGCAACGCCCCGTCGATCTCGAGCTGACCCTTCACGGCGAGGGTCCGGCCGTCGAGGACCAGCAGGTCCGACGCCGGTACGAACAGGTCCTGGACGCCGTCGCCGTCGACGTCGGCCGTGGCGATCGAGATCCCCGGCGGGTAGGCGATCTCACCGGCGTAGGCCGCCAGCGACGTGCCGCTGTCGACCAGCACCTTGCCCGTGGAGGCGTCGAGCACGTACACCCGCGGGTACACCCGGTCCGGCGCGTCCCGCACGCCCACCACCTCGAGGACCTGCGGGGTGCCGCGGCCGAGCACGTCGGCGAAGGTGGGGGAGGCCTGGACCTGGTCCACCAGCGGCGCCGACGCCCACCGCAGCTTGCACTGGTGGTCGTAGGCCACGAGCTGGTTGCCGCCGGCGCCGTGCTGCACCGGGCCGGTGGAGCCGAACACGACGAGGGGCCGACCGTCGACCTCGGCCAGGGCCGGCGACGAGTTGTTGTAGCCCGAGTAGGCGTGGGTGCTCCCCTCCACCGGCTGGTCCGCCGAGCAGAGCTGGCGGCCGTCGATGGTGAAGATGCGGATGTGGCCGCCGTTCTTCTCGGTGGGGAACTCGGCGGTCTTGTCGTTGCTGGTGATCACCTGGGGGACGCCGGCGCCGTAGACGTCGGCCAGGATCGGTGTGGCCATCGTGGAGTCGGCGTTGCGGAACGCCCACTCGAGGCGGCCGTCGCCGGCGTCGAACTGGTAGATCCAGTGGCCCGACGACGCGCCGATGGCCTTCCAGCGGCCCTTCACCTTGGCCAGCGGCATGCCGGCGAGGAGGAAGCCCACACCGGGCGGCTGCGGCTTCACCTGGGCGGTGCTCCAGACGAGGCGCCCGCGTGCGTCGTACTTGTTGAACTTGGGGACGTTGTCCTTGTAGTCCTGCGCCACCGGCACGTAGACGTGGGTGCCATCGGTGGAGAGCGGGGCCTTCACCTCGTAGCCGGCGTTCACCCGCTCCCAGCCCGGCACCGGGGTGCCGTCGCGGAGGCGATAGGCGCGCAGCCAGCCGCCAAGGTCGCCGGTGACCACGATCGGGTCGCCCCCGTTGTCGACCACGACCGGCGACGCGGTGGAGATGTCGGCCCCGTCGGTGACCTGGCGGGACCACGAGAGGGTGAAGCTGGCGGGGGCGTACGCCGCCGGCGCGGCGGCGGCCCCCTGCCCGTCGGACGCCACGGTGCCCGTACCGGCGAGGAGGCCGGCGGCGGCGAGGAGGGCGGTCAGGCGGGCGGTTCGGCGCATCCGGTTCCTCGGCGGGTGGGCGGTTACGGGCCCCGGTACTCTCGCAGGGTGAGCGGCCCGTTGCGGTTCAGGTTCGTGATGTCGGGCGACGACGTGTGGCGCCTCCCGCCCACGCGGGCCGAGGTGGCGTTCCTCGGGCGGTCCAACGTGGGCAAGTCCTCCCTGCTCAACGCCCTGGCCAACCACAAGCGGCTGGCCCACACGTCGAAGACGCCGGGCCGCACCCAGCTGCTCAACCTGTTCGAGCTGGGCGACGGCACCAGCGCCGTCGACCTGCCCGGCTACGGGTTCGCCGCGGTGCCCGGCAAGACCCGCTCGGGGTGGCAGGCGATGATCGAGGGCTACCTGCTCGAGCGGGCCGAGCTCGACATGGTGCTGGTCCTGGTCGACGGCGAGATCGGGCCCACCAAGCTCGACGTGCAGATGCTCGACTGGTTGCGCGCCCACGGGCTTCCCCACACCGTGGTCGCCAGCAAGCAGGACAAGGTCAAGCCGTCCAAGCGCGGCGTCCGGCGACGCGAGGTGGCCGAGGGCTGCGGCGTGGCGGTCGACGACGTCGTCTGGGTGAGCGCGGCCAAGGGCGACGGCATCGTGGAGCTGCGCAGCCTCATCCACACGTGGCTCGCTCGGGGGATGGCGAGTCGGCCCCCGGTGGCGCCCGATGGCGGGGGACCGGCTCCGCTGACGCCCTCGGCGGGGAAGGCGGCGAAGGGCGTCGTGGTCGTGGAGCCCGGTCCCGACGGCACCTACGCCGACGAGGACGAGTGGAACTGAGGGCCTGAGCCCTACTCAGGGGTGAAGCGCTCCCGGCGGAACAGCACCTTCTTGCCCTTGAGCGTGGTGCGCTTCATGGCGGCGATCACCTGGTCGGCGTGGTCCTCGGGCACCTCCACGAGCGAGAAGCGGTCGGCGATCTCGATGGCGCCGATGTCGCGGCCGCTCAGGTCGGTCTCGCCGGCGATGGCCCCCACGAGGTCGCCCGGGCGGATGCCGAAGGAGCGGCCGGCCGCCACGTAGAGCCGGGTCATGCCCTCGCTGGGGCGACGCGGCGGGCGGGCGCCGCGCTCGGGTCGGTCCTTCTTCGAGCCCCTGCCCTTGGGGCCGCGATCGTCTCGGTCGGGGCGGTGGGCGACGTCGGGGATCTCCTCCTCGTCGGCGGCGGCGCCCGAGGACTCGTGGGCGAGCTTCACCGCGGCGAGCGCCACCTCCATCACGTCGTACTCGTCGGCCAGGGTCTCGACCACCACGCGGAACTGGTCGAGCCCACCCTCGAGGATGCTCTCCTCGAGCGTGGCCCGGGTGAGCTCCATGCGCCGGGTGCGCAGGTCGGCCACCGACGGCACCTTGTCGATCGAGATGTGCTGCTTGGTGACCCGCTCGATGTTCTTGAGCAGCCGGTGCTGGCGGGGTTCGGCGAGGGTGATGGCCACGCCCTCGCGCCCGGCCCGGCCCACGCGGCCGATGCGGTGGACGTAGGCCTCCGGCGCGGAGGGCACGTCGTAGTTGACGACGTGGGTGAGCTGGTCGATGTCGAGGCCGCGGGCGGCCACGTCGGTGGCCACGAGCAGGTCGGCCGTGGCGCTGCGCAGGCGTCCCATCACCCGGTCGCGCTGCTGCTGGTCCATGCCGCCGTGCAAGGCTTCGGCGCGGTAGCCCCGCCCGTTCAGGGTCTCGGTGAGCTCGTCGACCTCGAGGCGGGTGCGGCAGAACACGATGGCGGCGGTGGGCGCCTCCACGTCGAGGATGCGCCCGAGGGCTGCCGGCTTGTGCGAACGGGGGATGAGGTAGGCGGTCTGGCGGACCTTGGGGGAGTCGCCCGCGGCCGAGGTGGGCCGGGCGATCTCGATGCGCACCGGGTCGGTGAGGTGGCGCTTGGCGATGGCGTTGATGCGCGCCGGCATGGTGGCCGAGAACAGGACGGTCTGACGGGTGGGCGGCGTCTCGGTGAGGATCGCCTCGATGTCCTCGGCGAAGCCCATGTCGAGCATCTCGTCGGCCTCGTCGAGGACCACCACCTCCACCGAGTCGAGCGGCAGGGTGCCCCGGTTGATGTGGTCGATGGCACGGCCGGGGGTGGCCACCACCACGTCGACCCCTCGCCGGAGCGCGCCCAGCTGCCGACCGATGGGCTGGCCGCCGAAGATCGGGAGCACGCGGGCGCCGAGCTCGCGGCCGTGGCGGTGGATGGCCTCGCTGACCTGCATGGCCAGCTCGCGCGTGGGCACGAGCACGAGGGCCACGGGGGCGTCGGCGTCGGTGCCGGGGTGGAGGCGCTCGAGCAGGGGGAGGGCGAACGCCGCCGTCTTGCCGGTGCCGGTGGCGGCCTGGCCGAGCAGGTCCCGGCCGGCGAGCAGCGGCGGGATCGACTCGGCCTGGATCGGGGTGGGCTCCTCGTAGCCGAGCGCGCTGAGGGCGCGCACCAGCTCGGGACGGAGCCCGAGGTCGTCGAACGTCGGGACCTCGGTGGCCGCCACGTCGGCGGCGGGGGCGTCACCCGCGGGGACGGCGTCGGTGGGTTCGGCAGACATGCGTGGCTCCTTCGTGGGCCGGTCGGCCGTGCGGCATTCTCCCGCGCCGGTGGTCGGCGGGCCGAATCCCGGTCCTCACCTACGCTCTCGTCGTGGACGCGGTGGAACCCGACGCCGGCGCCGGCGCCTCGCCCGGCCCCGGCGTCGCCCTCGACCTCGAGGTCATCGAGGCGGGGGACACCACCTGGCGCTTCGACCGCACCTTCCTGCGCTCCACCTGGACCTGCATCTGGGGTCGGGGATGCCTGGGGATCCTGGCCGAGCCCGCCGAGGAGCTCCAGCAGGGGTGCTGCTCGGTCGGGGCCGAGATCGACGGCGACCACGAGGCCCGCCGGGTGGGCTCGCTGGCCGCCACGCTCGAGCCCGACGGGTTCCAGTTCCACGCCGACGCCGCCGCGCACGGGGTGTTCACGCCCGACGGCACCAACACCCGGGTGGTCGACGGCGCCTGCATCTTCCTGAACCGCCCGGGGTTCCCCGGCGGCGCCGGCTGCGCGCTGCACCTGGCGGCGGTCGCCGACGGCGAGTCGCCGATCGACTGGAAGCCGTCGGTCTGCTGGCAGCTGCCGATCCGCGTCGA
This sequence comes from Actinomycetota bacterium, assembly GCA_019639095.1. GTDB lineage: Bacteria > Actinomycetota > Acidimicrobiia > Acidimicrobiales > Iamiaceae > Aquihabitans. Next base: position 1,150 of record JAHBSN010000264.1, on the reverse strand, counting down.
GTGGGCGGCGCCCGCGTCGACGGGGGAGCCGGAGGTCGCCACGGTCCGGGCGTGGCGCCGATCGGACTGGGGCGACGACGGCGACCCCATGGCGTGGTGCTGCACCGAGGGCGACCGGGCCTACGTGGGCGATCGGCCGGTGGTCGAATCGCTGGCCGAGGAGCTGGAGGAGATCGTCGGGACCCCGGTGTTCGTGGAGCTGCGACGGCGGTTGTCCGACAGGGATTGACATGGAAGGTCACGAGATGCACTCTCGGCCTCATGCCCGCTCCCCTCGTGCCCATCGACCACCCCTCCTCGGCGGCGGTCGCCGCCGGGGATCCCGCCGTCGTCGCCGCACGGGCCCGCACCACCGAGGCGCTGCTGCGGGCCGCCGCCGTGCTCGACCAGGTGGCCGTCGCCCACGCTGGCGCCGGGCGGGCGGTCCGGGAGGCGTGGCTGGGTCCGCACCGGGCCCGCTTCGATGCCGAGCGAGCCCGCCGCGATGCCGAGTTGGCGGGGTTGGCCGCGGCCTGTCGCCGCCTGGCCGGTCGGTGAGGCCGGGCGCGTGAGCGCGGCCGCCGCCGACCCCGATGCCCTCACCCGGTACGCCGGGGTCGTTGCCACGAGTGCACCCGACCTGGCTGGCGCCGGGCGGTGGCTCGCCCAGGCTGCCGCCGAGGATGCCGAACGGGGCGCCGCCGCCACCGAGCTGGCCGCTCGCATCGACCGGCTGGCCCTGGACGAGGCCGCCACCGGGCGGTGGGTGGCGGCGGTCGGTCGGGCGTTCGCCGACGCCGACCGGGTTGCGGCGCTGGCCGCCGTCGACCTGCTCGGCGCTCTCGCCGCCCACCCGGTCGGCTCGGGGGTCGGACGCGCGGCGCTCAGGTCGTTCCTCGCCGGGTCGCCGTCGGCGGCCCTCGTGCGGGCGGCCGGCGTGGCGCTCGGGCCCGACGGGCTGGCGGACCTCGCCCGGTCGTCGCCGGCGTCGATCGGGCCGATCGACGGGATGCCCGTGGCGGCACGCCTGGTCGCCAACCGCGAGCTGGTCCGACGGGCGCTCGCCGCCAGCACCGACCCTGTCCGCCGTCGGGCGCTGGCCGCCCTGCTGGCCGACGACCCCCGCACCGGGCGGCCGGGCCGGATCCTCCTGTTCGACCCGGCCGGCGAC
>JAHBSN010000263.1 GCA_019639095.1 Actinomycetota bacterium | reverse complement strand
GCGGGCATCGGCCCGCCCGCCGGCTCAACCCTCGAGCTCGCAGGCCAGGGGGTGGCGGGGCTGGTACAGCAGCATCGTGCCGGCGGCGGGCACGGCGATGGTGGCCACGATGCCGAAGCCCTCGTCGCGGACCTCGTCGACGACCTCCACGCCCTTCGCCTGCAGGTCCGCGATCGTGGCCTCGAGGTCGTCGCACATGAGCGACAGCTGGTGCCGGGCCAGGGCGGGCGGGGGCTGGGCGGCAGGCCCGTCGCTCGGGTGCACGCCGAGCTCGCTCGGAGGCGTCTTGAAGATGAGCCACCCCTCTCCGGCGTCGACGTGGGGCCAGCCCAGCACGTCTCGGAAGAAGGCCCTCGTGGCCTCGGCGTCATCGGAGTAGATGAGGCTGTGGAATCCGGTGATCATGGGGTGCTCCTCCGCACGTCGAGCATCTTCGAGGCCGAGCCTAGGGATACGGTCCGGCCATGGTCGTCAACGCCGCCCACGCCGGATCGGCACGGCGATGAAGCCGGGACAGGCGTCGCTGACCGCTCGTGCCGTCGCCGCGTACCGGCTCGGGTTCGAGCGAGCGCCCAGCCCCGCCGTCGGCGACCCGGCGGCCGACGACCGGCTCGCGGCCACCGTTGCCGACGGCCTCGAGGTGGATCGCGACACGCGCATGGGCCGCTACCTGCACGCCCGGACGGCGTTCTTCGATGGGGTCGTCATCGCCGCCCTCGGGCGGGGCACCACCCAGGTCGTGAACCTCGGGGCCGGCTACGACGGACGGGCCCTGCGGTACCGACACGCGGGCGTGCGATGGTTCGAGGTGGACCACCCTGACACCCAGGCCGACAAGCGCCAGGTGCTCGACGAGCTCGGCATCGACCACGCCGACGTGCGCTTCGTCCCCGTGGACCTCACCACCGACCGCGGCCTCGCCGGCCGCCTCGCCGCCGCGGGCCTCGACCCCACCTCCGAGGCGCTGGTGCTGTGGGAGGGCGTGGTCAACTACCTCCACGCCGAGGACGTGTCGGCCACCTTGGAGCAGCTGCGCCGGGCCGTGTCGGCGGGCAGCGCGCTCGCCGTGAGCGTCTCGCCGATCCGCGACGCCGGCGGGCACGAGGACTTCGCCCGCGCCGTGGCCCGGGTGGGCGAGGATGCCGCACCGCCCATCCCACCCGATGCCGCGGTCGACCTGCTCGCCCGGTCCGGGTGGGAGCCGGCGGCCCTGGACCCGGCCGACCGGCGCGGGGACCTGTTCCACCGCCTCGGGTTCCTCGTGGCCGTGGCCGGACGCTGAGCCGAGCGCCCGCACGATCACCAGCGCAGGAGCGCGCCGATGCCGTCGTCGAGTCGGGCGGCGTCGGGGACGATGCGGACGTCGGCGCCGGTGAGGAGGGCGGCGCGGATCGCCACGTCGACCGCTCGGGCCACGCGCACGTCACGAGCGCCGAACTCGTCGAGCTCGGCGGGGGTCCGGACCACCAGCGTCGGGTCGTCGGGGACGAAGCAGGCGGTGCGGTCGTCCTCGCCCCCGCGGTCGTGGACCAGCAGGACGTCGACCCGAGACTCGCGCAGGGCGGCCAGCGTGCCCTCCACCCCGTCGGCGGCGCGGTCGGCCCGGCCCTTCTCCTCGCCGAAGCGGGCGAGGAGCAGGCGCAACTCGCTGGCGATCGCCGTGCGCAGCCACCGCTGGGCGACCGCGTCCCGCTCGGCGTCGCTGCCGTCCTCGCTGCGGCTCCCGGGCACGATGCGGACGAGATCGATCGCCTGCGACGGGAGGTCGGCGCGAACCAGGTCGACCATCCGCTCGTCGCCACCGAGGATCACGAGGCGTGCCCGGATGTCGTCGACGGTGGACCCGATCGTGCGCGCGACCTCGCCGGCGGTCTGCTCCCAGTTCGCCTCGGCGGCCTGCTGGTAGCGGCGGTGCGACCAGCCACCCGCCTGCACCTTGCGGATGAACGTGGCCTCGCCCTGCACCTCGGCGCGGCCGGCCGCGGTCGCGCCCCCCGGCAGCGGGGCGGACCAGGACAGGTCGGCGCCGGTGCGGTCGACGATGGCGGTGACCACCGGGATGTCCGCGCTGCGCCGTTCGAGCACGGCGCCCAGGACGGGGAGCGCGCCGTAGTGGACGCCGGGATGGCGGGGCGTCACGTCGAGCGCCTCGACCAGGGCGATGCGGCCGGCCTCGGCCACCACCACGGCGCCGGCAGACCCGGGCAGGAGGTCGTCGACGCGCCGCGCCACGTCGTCGGCCTGGTCGGCACAGGGGGTCTGGGCCACGGCGTGGCGAACCTCGTGGAACGTGGCCTCCACTGCCTTGCCGATCGGCTCGGGCCGGGCCACCACCACCGTGAGGAACGGCCCGGGCAGGGCGACCAGCTCTCGGAGGTCCTCCAGGTGCGGGCGGGCGACGTCGACCGGCGACCCCGAGCGTTCCATGGCCATCTCCTCGGCTCGATGCGGGAGCGACGAAGCACCGCCCCTCGCAAGGCCGCTACCCCAGCGGTCTCCACGCCATACGGGCGAACGACGCGCGCGCGGCCAGGTAGTTGGCCCAGCCGCCGTCGTGGGCGTCGGCCATCGGCCCGGCGAGGCCCGAGTGCACGAGGCTCAGGCGGGACGGCACGCTCCTTGGTTGCGGCAGATCGCAATTTCGAGTCCTCGCAACTAGGCCGCCACCCGCCCGCGTCCAGCCCTCGTCAAGAGCCACAGGCCGAACCAGCCCTCGGCCACCACGGAGGGCACGGCCACCACGGCGAGGAAGGTCGACGAGTACTGCTCGTAGTTGCCGAGCAGGAGGTGGGCGAGCGTGTCGAGCACGTAGGCGACGCCCGCAACCACGAGCAGCACGGCCAGGGCCCGGGGCCCACGTCGCGAGCGGAGCAGGAGCGCCCCGAGCGCACCCAGGTGCAGGCCGAAGGCGACCAGGCCGACCAGCCACGCCACCTCGAAGCTGTCCAGCGCCACGAGGGCCTGCGCCGCTCGTGCGTCGGCGTCGAGCGCGGCCAGGAACCCCGAGCCGCCCGCCAGCTGGAGCGCCTGGGCGAGGAACACCACGCCCACGCCCAGCATCAGCGTGTAGGCGAGCCGGAGCCACGCCGACGCCAACGAGAGGTCGTGGTCGTCGGCCCGGAACAGCAGGTGCAGCGCCCAGGCGACCACGACGTCGATCACGAAGATCGCGAGGAACGCCACGACCCCCAGGCGGAACAGGCCGGGCGCGTCGGCGATGTTGGCCGCAGTCGCGGTGGCGTCGCCCGGCACGAGCATGGCCTCGAACACGAAGAAGTTGGCGAAGACGGCCAGGACGAACAGGGCGACGTAGCCGACGCCGGCGATCAGGGCGGCCCGACGGGGGGACGTGGGCGGATGTACGGGGTGGGCGATGGGCGGCTCGGCCGTGGTGGGAACGGGTGGGGCCAGGCGGACGGTGGCGGTCATGGCGGGATCTCCTCGGTGGTGGGTTCGGTTTCGGTTCGGGTCGGGGGGGGTGGCGGCGCTCAGGCCGTCGCGGGATCGGCGTCGGTGTCGTCGACGAGCACGAGGGACTTGCCGCTGGTGACCCCGGACTCGAGGGCGCGGAGCGCAGCGGGCACCTGAGCCAGGTCCCAACGGGCGCCGATCGCCGGCACCACCGACCCGTCGGCCAGGTGGCGGGCCAGCGCGTCCATGGACTCGTGGTGCTCGCGGCTGATGAAGGCCGTGAGGCGGGGCCGCACGAACGGCGAGAGCAGGAGGCCACGCAGCTGCCGGCCCGCTCCCCCGGTGACGCGGTTGCCGCCCTCGCCGCCCACGATCACGAGGGTGCCGGTGGGGGCCAGCACCCGGAGGAGCCGGCGCAGGGGGTTGCGGCCGCCGATGTCGACGACGAGGTCGTAGCGATCGCTCCGGGCGTCGATGTGCTCGCGCCGGTGGTCGATGACCTCGTCGGCCCCGATCGCGCGCACGAGCTCGGCGTTGGCGGTGCCGGCCACCGCGGTCACGCGGCCGGCGCCGAGGGCCTTGGCCAGCTGGACCGCGAACGTGCCCACCCCGCCGGAAGCGCCGATCACGAGCACCCGCTGGCCGGGGGCCAGCCGCCCGACCTCGGTGAGGGCCTGGAGCGCCGTGATGCCCGACGTGGCCGCCACCGCCGCCGCCTCCACGGCGACCGCCGCAGGACGGAGCGCCAGCTTGTCGGCGTCGGCCACCGCGTAGGTGGCGAAGGAGCCCTCGGCGATGCCGAACACCTCGTCGCCCGCAGCGAACCGGCTCACCCCGTCCCCCACCGCCACCACGCGGCCGGCCACGTCGCGGCCGGCCACCCGGTTCTTCGGCCGGCGGAGGCCGATGCCGGCCAGGCGGGCGACGTAGGGGCGGCCGGTGGCCAGGTGCCAGGTGCCGCGGTCGATCCCGGCGGCGTGGACGGCGACGAGCACCTGGTCCGGGCCGACGACGGGCCGCGGCACCGTGGCCGGCCGCAGCGACTCGGGCGGGCCGTAGCGGTCCTGGACGATCGCGGCCATGACCGGAGCGTCGGGCTCGGTCGGAGCGTCGGGGCGGTGGAGCAGGGTCGACGTCATCGTTCGTCTCCTTGGTTCGTACTTTGTACGGTGACTGGACCCACCGTAAACGTACTTAGTACGATCGGTCAAGGCCCACCCTCCACCCCACCGAGGAGCCCGCATGTCCCCGTCGCCGACCCGCTCCCCTCGCGCCCCCCTGACCAGGGCGCGCGTGCTCGAGGCCGCGCTCGACCTCGCCGATCGGATCGGCATCGAGGCCTTCACGATCCGCAAGCTGGCGGCCGAGCTCGACGTGAAGCCGATGGCCCTCTACCACCACGTCGCCAACAAGGAGGCGATCCTCGACGGGATCGTCGACCTGGTGTTCGAGCAGATCGAGCTGCCACCCGACGACCTGGGCTGGCGAGCGGCGGTGCGGGTCCGGTGCTGCTCGGCGCGCACCGTGCTCCAACGCCATCCCTGGGCGCCACCGCTGATGGAGTCCCGCACCTCGCCCGGCCCGGCCACGCTGCACCACCACGACGCCGTCCTCGGGTGCCTGCGCCGCGGCCTGCCGTGGGACCTCGTGGCCCACGCCTACGCCGTGCTCGACAGCTTCGTGTACGGCTTCGCCCTCCAGGAGGCGAACCTGCCCTTCTCCGGCGAGGACGACGTGGCCGAGGTGACCGACCTGGTCATCGAGCCGCTCTCCCCCGATGAGTACCCGAACCTGGTGGCCTTCACCGCCGAGCACGTCCTGCAGCCGGGCTACGACTTCGGACGCTCGTTCGAGTTCGGGCTCGACCTCCTGCTCGACGGCCTCGCCGCCGCCGCCCGCTCGCGCTGACGCGAGCCGGAGCGGCCGCTGCGAACAGCGGCCGCTCCGGTGCGACGGGATGCGGGGCGTCAGGCGGGCAGCGGGCTGCGATCCCGCAGCAGGGCGGCACCGACCCAGCCGAACCACACGATCAGCCCGAGGCCGAACACCATGCCCAGGTCCTGCAGGCCCGGCACCACGGTCACGAGGCCGGCGATGCCGCTGACGATGCCGAGCACGTTCGCTCCACGGGGGAGCAGGCCGGAGCGACGGCCGGCCACGCTCACCAGGAGCACCCAGACCCCTCCCACGACCTCGTTGCCGCCGCCGAGGCCGTCGGCCACCGCATCGATGGCGGACCACAGCGACGCCGCCGCGCCGGGGTCGCTGCCG
>JAHBSN010000262.1 GCA_019639095.1 Actinomycetota bacterium | reverse complement strand
GGATCGCCCTCACCGGGGTCCACTTCTCGATGGCCGCCCCCTCCCCCGCACCCGTCACCGTCGAGCCCCACCTGGTGGTGCTCGTCCGCTGCGCGCCCGACGAAGGCGGCACCGGTGCGCTCGAGACCGTCTACGAGCGAGACGGCGAGCAGGTGGCCCGCAACGTGCAGCCGCTCACCGTCGAGCCCGGCAAGTTCGCCTACCGCCTGGTGCGGGCCGAGCTCGAGTTCGCCGACTACGGCACGGTGGAGGCCAAGGTCCGGATCGACCTGGGACCGGTGGTCACGGTGCCGTTCACCCTGCTGGCCCCCGTCGAGGCCTGAGCCACCCCTGTGGCCTTCGCCGCCGCCCTCTCCGAGCACCCGCTCGCCACCCACGCGGTGGGCGAGGTGATCGGCCAGGTGCTCGACCAGCTGGGCGACGCCCCCGACGTGGCCGTGCTGTTCGTCACGGGCGCGTTCGCCGGCGCCACCGACGACCTCGCCAACGCGGTGCGCACGCTGCTGCGGCCGCGGGTGCTCGTGGGTGCCACCGCCGCATCGGTGCTGGTGGACGCGCAGGAGGTGGAGGAGCGGCCGGCGGTGGTGCTCTTCGCCGCGTCCTGGGGCGGACGGCTCCGCACCGGCTCGTCGGGCGCGCGGGCGGTGCACTTCGCGTCGCACCGCGAGGGCGAGGGCTGGCGGCTCACCGGCACCGGCGACGTGGCCGTCGACGGGGCCACGCTCGTCCTGCTCGCCGACCCCTTCACGTTCCCGGTGGACGGGTTCGTCGACGAGCTCGCCCGGCGCGCTCCCGGACTCACCGTCGTGGGCGGCCTGGCCTCGGCCGCCCGGGGACCGGGCGGCAACCGGCTCGTGGCCGACGACCTCGTCACCGATCGAGGCGCGGTGGGCCTGTTCCTGCCGCCCGGCGTGCCCGTGCGCGCCCTCGTGTCGCAGGGGTGCCGCCCCGTGGGCGACCCGCTGGTGATCACGCGCGCCCGGGACAACCTGATCGAGGAGATCGCCGGACGCCCGGCCCTCGACCGCCTCTTCGAGACGGCCGAGGCGGTGTCGCCCGAGGACCGGTCCCTCATGGCGCAGAGCCTCCAGGTCGGGCTCGTCCTCGACGAGGCCAAGGAGTCCTTCGGCCCCGGCGACTTCCTGGTGCGGCCCGTCCTGGGCGCCGACCGCGAGTCGAGGGCGGTGGCGGTCGGGTCCGACGTGGAGGTCGGCACCACGGTGCAGTTCCAGGTCCGCGACGCGGCCTCCGCCTCGGCCGACCTGCGCGCCACCCTCGCCGAGGCGGCCGGCTCGGCCGCCCTGGTGTTCACCTGCTCCAGCCGCGGCAGCCACCTCTTCGGCGAGCCCGGCCACGATGCCGAGACCGTGCACGCCCACGTCGACGGGGGCGCGGTGGCGGGCATGTTCTGCGCCGGCGAGGTGGGGCCGGTGGGCGGGAGGCCGTTCGTGCACGGCTTCACCGCCTCGGTGCTGCTGCTCGACGAGTAGCTGCTAGTCCGGCGGTGCCGGGCGGACCGCCCCGTTCGGGCTCACCGACACGTCGTCGGGGCCGAACCCCCGGGTCCACGCCGCCAGCTCGAGGAGCGTGCCGTCGGGGTCCTGGAAGTACAGCGAGCGGACGAAGGTCTCGTCGGTCCACTCCTCGGAGAGGCCCCACTCGCTGTCGTCGTGGTTCGCGATCTCGCTGGTCTCCACGCCGGCGGCGCGCAGGCGGTCCCGGTACGCCTCCATCTTCTCCGGCGGCACCGAGAAGGCGACGTGGTTCATGGAGCCGATGGCGCTGGTGAGCGAGCCGCGGTCGGGTCGGACGCCAGGACCGCTCACGCCCGGAGCCGGCTCGGGCGCATCGGGGAACCAGAAGAACGCGAGCGTGTCGCCCCCACCGCAGTCGAAGAAGAAGTGCTGACCCAGCCCGACCGGCAGCTCGATCGTCTTCACGAGGGGCATGCCGAGCACGCCCTCGTAGAAGTCGACCGTGCGGGCCATGTCGCGGCAGACGAGGGCGAGGTGGTTGATCCCCGAGAACTCGAACGGCTGGTCACCCACCGGATGCTCCTCCCCGACCGCGGCTGGTGCCGCGATCATGCCTCAGGCGGCGCCGGGATCGAGGCTGATCGCCTTCTTCTCCATGAACGCGTCGACGCCCTCCGGGCCGAGCTCGCGGCCGAGGCCGGAGTTCTTGTAGCCGCCGAAGGGGGCCCCGAAGGCCATGGCGAAGTGGTTCACGTTGATGGTGCCGGTGCGGATCTTGCGGGCCACCTCGGCGGCGTGGGCGCCGTCCGCGCTCCACACCGAGCCCGACAGCCCGTAGGGCGAGTCGTTGGCGATGGCGATGGCGTCGGCCTCGTCCTGGAACGGGATCACCGACAGGACCGGGCCGAAGATCTCCTCCTGGGCGATGGTCATCTTGTTGTCGACGTCGCCGAACACCGTGGGCTCCACGAACCACCCGGTGGCCTGGCTCGCCGGCCGCCCGCCGCCCGTGGTCACGCGGGCGCCCTCGTCCCGGCCCCTGGCGATGAGCCCGAGGACCCGCTCGCGCTGGCGTTCGGCCACCAGCGGGCCGATCTGGGTGGTGGGGTCGGCTGGATCGCCGACGACCTGGGCCGCCACCGCCTCGGTGACGGCGTCGAGCACCTCGTCGTAGCGCGCACGCGAGGCGAGGATGCGGGTCTGGGCCACGCAGGCCTGGCCGTTGTTCATGAGCCCGGCGTCGAGGATCTGCGGCACCACCGAGGCGACGTCGGCGTCGTCGAGCACGATGGCCGCCGACTTGCCGCCGAGCTCGAGGGTGACCGGCCGCAGCAGCGCGCCGCAGGCCGCCCCGATCTTCATCCCGGCGGCGGTGGAGCCGGTGAAGGTGACCTTGTCGACCAGCGGGTGGGTCACGAGGTACTCGCCCACCTCGCGACCGGCCGGGAGGATGCTGAGCACCCCCTTGGGCAGGCCGGCCTCCTCCATGATCTCGGCGAACACGTAGGCGTCGAGCGGGGTCTCGGGCGCGGGCTTGAGGACCACGGTGCACCCGGCGATCACCGCCGGCGCCACCTTCATGACGGCCTCGAAGAGGGGGACGTTCCACGGGATCACCGCGGCCACCACGCCGAGCGGCTCCTTGCGGACCACCACCGGGCCGAACATCCCGACCCGCGTCTCCTCCACGGCGTAGGTGTCGGCCAGGCCGACGTAGGCGTCGAGCACCATGGTGGACGACAGGACCTGGCCGAAGATGCCCCAGCCCGACGGGCTGCCCATCTCGGTGGTGATGAGGCCGGTGAGCTCGTCCATCCGGGCCGAGATGGCGGCCGAGGCCCGAGCCAGGATCTCGATGCGCTCGCCGATGGGCCGGGTGGCCCAGTCGGTGGTGTCGAACGCCGATCGGGCGGCGGCCACGGCCAGGTCGACGTCGGCGTTGGTGGCCTCGGGGACGCGTCCGGCCACCTGCTCGGTGAACGGGTTGATGACGTCGATGGTGCCGGTGCCGGCAGGAGCCACGAGCTCCCCACCGATGTAGAGCCGATCGTGGACGATCACCTGAGACCCCCTAGGCCGATGGTTGGCGAGGAGCCGAGCGTAGCCACCGATCTGACGCCCAGTCAGGTCTGTGGCGGGCGTCACCGGAGCCGCCAGGAGGCGTCCGGTCCCGGCCGGGCGCCCCGCACCGAGTCGATAGGGTGACCAGGTCCCCCGACCCCTGCGCAGGCGAGCCGCACCGATGACCGACCCAGACCTGGAGCTCCGCGCGATCAACACGATCCGCGGCCTGGCCATGGACCTGCCCCAGGCCGCCAACAGCGGCCACCAGGGCACCGCGATGGCGCTGGCCCCGCTGGCCCACGTCCTGTGGACCCGGATCATGGACTACGACCCCGCGGACCCCCACTGGTTCGACCGGGACCGGTTCGTGCTCTCGGCCGGCCACGCCTCGGTGCTGCTCTACGCCATGCTGCACCTCACCGGCTACGACCTCTCCCTCGACGACCTGAAGGCGTTCCGGCAGTGGGGCTCGCGAACGCCGGGCCACCCCGAGCGCAACCACACCGCCGGCGTCGAGGTCACCACCGGCCCCCTCGGCCAGGGCGTCGGCAACGGCGTCGGACTCGGCATGGCCGAGCAGTACCTCCGCACCCGGTTCGGGGCCGACGTGGTGGACCACCACACCTTCGTGATCTGCGGCGACGGCGACCTGTCCGAGGGCGTGAGCCACGAGGCCGCCTCGCTCGCCGGCCACCTCGGCCTGGGCCGCCTCGTCTACGTCTACGACGACAACCACATCACGATCGACGGCCCCACCGAGCTCGCCCTCACCGACGACGCGCCCAAGCGCTTCGAGGCCTACGGCTGGCACGTGCAGGACCTCGGCGAGGCGGCCAACGACCTCGACGTGTTGGAGCGGGCCCTCCGGGCGGCCATGGCCGTGGAGGACCAGCCCTCGCTCGTGGTGGTCCGGAGCCACATCGCCTACCCATCGCCCGGCCTCACCGACAGCCCCAAGGCCCACGGCAAGGCGTTCTCCGACGACGAGATCCGCGCCACCAAGGAGGTCATGGGGATGCCCCCGGACGAGACCTTCTTCGTGCCCGACGACGTGGCCGCCTACTACGCGGAGGCCGGCCGGCGTGGCGCCTCCGCGCGGGCCGCGTGGCAGCAGCGCGTCGACGGCTTCGGGGGCGACCGCGCCGAGCTCGCCGCCGTCCTCGCCGACGAGGGCCTGCCGGGTTGGCGCGACGCCCTCCCCACCTGGGAGCCCGGCGAGAAGGTCGCCACCCGGGTGGCATCGGGCAAGGTCTTCGCCGCCCTCGTCCCCGAGGTTCCCGGCCTCCTCGGCGGCGGGGCCGACCTCACCGGCAACACCGGCACCGAGCTGAAGGACGTGGGGGTGCTGTCGAAGGCCGAGCCCGGTGGGCGCCAGGTCCACTTCGGCATCCGCGAGCACGCCATGGGGGCCACCATGAACGGCATGGCCGCGCACGGCGGGGTGCTCCCGGTGGGTGGCACGTTCTTCGTGTTCAGCGACTACATGCGACCGGCCGTGCGCCTCGCCGCCATCGCCCGCCACCAGGTGATCTACAGCTGGACCCACGACTCGGTGGGCGTCGGCGAGGACGGCCCGACCCACCAGCCGGTCGAGCAACTGGCCGCGCTTCGCGCCATCCCCAACCACAACGTCTTCCGCCCGGCCGACGCGATGGAGGCGGCCGAGTGCTGGCAGCTCGCGCTCGCCTCGACCAAGACGCCGTCGACCCTGGCGCTGACGCGGCAGAATGTGCCGGCGCTGCGCACGGAGTTCTCCGAGGACAATCTGTGCGCGTTCGGCGCCTACGAGATCGCCACGGCGAGCGACGAGGCGAGGGTGACCATCTTCGCCACCGGCTCGGAGGTGGAGATCGCGATCGCGGCGCGGGCGGCGCTGGAGAAGAAGGGCCATCCGACCCGCGTCGTCTCGGTGCCGTGCTTCGAGCTGTTCGAGAAGCAGGATGCGGCCTACCGCGCGGCGATCCTCGGCAAGGGCGGCGTCAAGGTCGCCATCGAGGCCGGCATCCGGCAGGGCTGGGACGCCTTCATCGGCGCCGACGGCATCTTCGTCGGCATGCACGGCTTCGGCGCCAGCGCGCCGGCCGAGCAGCTCTACCAGCATTTCGGCATCACCGCGGACGCCACCGTCAAGGCGGTCGAGGCGCGGCTGGC
>JAHBSN010000261.1 GCA_019639095.1 Actinomycetota bacterium | reverse complement strand
CCCGAGCCGCGCCCGGCCACCGTGCGAGCGTCCATGCCGGCCGGCGAGGCACCCGAGCCCATCTGGATGGCCGACGTCGCCGCCAGCCGCAGCGCACGAGGCGACGGCCAGGGCTCGCGTTCGTCCCGGGGGACCCTGCGCGGCGCAGACGCCGATGCCAGCCTGAGCGCCGCCGAGCTGTGCGAGGCCGCCGGGATCTCGGGCGAGGCGCTGCGAGACCTCGAGCGCTTCGGCCTGGTGGCCGGTCGGGCCTTCGGCGCCGAGACCGTGTACGACGGCGACGCCCTCGCCGTGGCCACCACCTGCGCCGGGTTCCTCGGCCACGGCATCGGCGCCCGCCACCTGCGCATGTTCAAGGTCTCCGCCGAGCGGGAGGCCGGGTTCCTCGAGCAGGTGGCCATGCCGCTGCTCAAGCAGCGCAACCCCGAGGCCCGCCAGCACGCGGTGGAGCTCGTGGAGGAGCTGGCCGACCTCGGCCACGACCTGCGCGCCGCCCTCCTGCGCGCCAACCTGCGCCACCACCTCGACCGTCCCTGAGCCCGGCCGGTGCCCCCGCCCCAGCTGGACCTGCTCGCCGACCCGGAGCGCCTCGGCCACGAGGTGGCGCGGGTGGCCGCCGAGATCTCGGCGGACCACCCCGACGGCGTCACGCTGGTCGGGGTGCTCAAGGGCGCCGTCGTGTTCCTGGCCGACCTGGCCCGCCACGTCACGGTGCCCACGCTGGTCGACTTCGTGGCCGTCACCCCCTTCGACGGCGTGTCGGGGCGCACCCGCGTGGTGAAGGACCTCGACCAGTCGGTCACCGGTCGACCGGTGGTGCTGGTGACGGGGATCGTCGACACCGGGCTCACCGCCGACTTCCTCCACCGACACCTCCAGGGCGCCCGCCCGTCCTCGGTGCGGGTGGCCACCCTGGCCGACCGTTCGGCTCGGCGACTGCTGCCGCTCCAGCCCGACTACCGCGCCCTCGAGGTGCCCGACCGCTTCCTCATCGGGTACGGGCTCGACCACCGCGGCCGCTACCGCAACGTGCCGGGCCTGTGGGGCGTCGACGCCGCCGACCTGGCCGAGGACCCCGATCGGTACGTGTCGCTGCTCTACGGCGCCGATCCGAGCGCAGGTCCCGGGCGGTAGGATCGGAGCCGTGGTGATCGAGATGGAGCTCGTGGGCGTACGGGTCGAGATGCCGAGCAGCTCGCCCATCGCCCTGCTCCGCGAGGTGGGTGGGGCCCGTCGCGTGCTGCCGATCTTCATCGGTGCACCCGAGGCCACGGCCATCGCCTTCGCCCTCGAAGAGGTGGTCACCCCTCGGCCGATGACCCACGACCTGTTCCGCGAGGTGCTCGACGACCTGGGCGTGAGCCTGGAGAAGATCACCGTCACCGAGCTCAAGGAGGGCGTGTTCCACGCCGAGCTGGAGCTCAACGGCCGTGACGGCGTGCACACGATCTCCTCGCGGCCCTCCGATGCCATCGCGCTCGCCGCCCGCACGGGATCGCCGATCTACGCCGCCGAGGACGTCCTTGACGAGGCCGGCTACCTCGAGGAGCCCGAGGTCGAGGAGGCCGAGGAGGCCGAGGTCGTGGAGCAGTTCAAGGACTTCCTCGACTCGGTCAACCCCGAGGACTTCGCCTCCTAGGTTGATCGCCACCACCGAGGATCGTCGGCAGACGCTCGCCGTCGCTGCGGCCGCCACGGTCGCGTGCGTCCTCGTGAGCCTCCCGTTCCTCCTCGCCGGCCCCGGCTTCTACCTGGACGACTGGCGCAACCTGGCCCGGCTCGACACCGTGGGCTGGCTGCGGTCGGCCGAGGCGAGTCGCTTCGCCAGCCGTCCCGGCGCGTGGGGCGTGGAGATGGTGCTGTACCCCACCCTGCGCGACCACGCCGGGGCCTGGGTGGTGGTGCTCGCGCTGCTCAACGCCGCCACCGCCACCGTGCTCTACCTGCTCCTCCGACGCTTCACCCCCCACCGGTGGGCCGTCGCCGTGGTGCTCCTGTGGATCCTCCTGCCGAACCACTCGTCGCTGCGGCTGTTCCCCAACACCGCGCCCATGGTGGTGGGCCTCGGGCTCCTGGCGCTGGGCCTCCTCGTCGCCGACGAGGGGCACCTGGTCTGGGGTGCCGTGGCCATCTCCCTCGGGGGCATGTGCCTCGAGGTCATGCTCGTCCCCGGCCTGGTGGGCGTCGTGCTCATCCACCGCCTGCGAGCCGTCGGCACCCGCCGCGACGCGGGCTGGGCGTCGGCGATCATCGTCGCCACCGGCCTGCTGATGTCGATCCACCCCACCTACCGACCCGGCGAAGCCCGCCGCGGCACACCCGGACCCGCCCTGCGGGGCCTGTTCACCAGCGGGCTCACCCCGAACGCCGCCATCGCCACGCTCCTCGGCGTGATCGCGGTGGTCGGCACGGTCGCCGCCGCCGTGGCCTGGTGGCGCGGCGAGCGAGGGGTGGGGGAGGGGCCGTGGCTCGTGGCCACGGGCCTCGCCGTCGTGGTGCTCGGCCTCGTCCCCTACGCCCTGAAGTGGCCGGTGGGCGATCGCGGCCAGGCCGACCGGAACTTCGTCGTGTCCTCCGTGGGCGTGGCTCTGCTCTGGATCGGGTGGGGGCGGGTGCTCCTCGGGCGCCGTCGACTCGCCCTGGGGGCCGGCGCGCTCGCCCTGGCCGCCGTGCTCGTGGCCGCCAACGTCCGCTTCCAGCGCGACTGGGCCGAGAGCGCCGACCTCTCCCGCGACCTGCTGCGAGGCGTCGAGTGCCGATACCCGGATGGACCGCCCGAGGGCTTCGCGGTGGGTCCATGGGTGCCGGTGCCCGGCCAGGTCCGACCGCTGCACCAGTTCTACCTGGAGGATGCCTCGCGGGTCGTCCTCGGCCACCCGCTCCGCTTCACCCTCGCCGAGGGCGAGGACGAGTGGCGCGACCGGCCGCCGGAGCTGCGGGCCACCTGGGACGAGCTGGTGGCCGAGGGTCGCCGCGGCTGCTGAGGCGCGTCGCCATTGACCCCGCGCGCGGGGTTCCGTAGGGTGACAGGTGCGTAACTTCACCCATGTGGTCCGTTCGACCCATGCGCGGGTCCCCGGGAGGCCAGCGATGAGCGAGCACTACAGCGGCAAGAAGACGGCGGAGATCGTCGGCATCACCTACCGCCAGCTGGACTACTGGGCTCGCACCGATCTCGTCCGGCCGTCGGTGGTGGACGCCACCGGCAGCGGGAGCCGTCGCCGGTACTCCTACCGGGACCTCCTGGAACTGAAGGTCATCAAGACCCTCCTGGATGCCGGCATCAAGCTCGAGTCGGTCCGCACCGTGTTCACCTACCTGCGCGAGCAGCTGGGGGAGGACGTGGCTTCCGCCCAGCTGGTGATCACCGGCGGCAGCGCGGTGCTGGTCCGAGATGACGACGAGCTGGTCGACGTGCTCAAGCAGGGCCAGTTCGTGATGGGCAGCGTCCTCTCGCTCGGCGGGGTCCAGCGGGAGGTCGACGACGCGATCGTGGAGCTGTTCCCGAGCGCCGATCCGTCGGCGGCCACGGGCGACGACGGCGTGGCCACGGCCACCGGGGGCTGATCGCGCTGGCTCCCGCCGACCGCTCCCGGCCGACCCCCGCTGTCGGGCTGCCCTACGAGTCGGTCGACTTCGCCCACAACGCCGAACGCCAGCTGGCCCGCCTGTTCGACTTCTACGCCGTGCGCTGGGAGTACGAGCCGCACACGTTCGTGCTGGCCCGAGACCCCGCCGGCCACACCACGTCGGCCTTCGCCCCCGACTTCTGGCTCCCCGACCACGACCGCTACGTCGAGGTCACCACCATGGACCAGCGCCTGGTCACGCGGAAGAACCGCAAGCTCCGCCAGCTGCGAGCCCTGCACCCGCACGTCGACGTGACCCTCATCTACCAGCGCGACTACCTCGCCCTGCTGGCCAAGTACGGCCTCGAACCCCCCGAGCAGCACGTCGCCGCGTCCCGGTCGGTTCCCGCCACCGAGCCGCTCGGCCTGCTCGGCCTCCACCTGTCCGAGGACCCTCGCCGGGCCCTGCCGGGAGGCTCGGTGGCCTGAGCGGCTCCCACTAGGGTCGACGCGTGACGCTACGCACCTCACCGCTCGACGCCGCCCACCGTGCCCTGGGGGCGAAGATGGTCCCCTTCGGGGGGTGGGACATGCCGCTGGCCTACCCGGCGGGCACGCTCGCCGAGCACCGCGCGTGCCGGCAGCGGGCGGTGGCGTTCGACGTCAGCCACCTCGGCACGGTCCGCACCACCGGACCCGACGCGCTCGAGCGGCTCCAGCGCGCCCTCACCAACGACCTCACCAAGGTCGGGCCGGGCCGGGCGCAGTACACCCACCTCCTCGACCCCTCCGACGCCTCGGTGGTCGACGACATCATCGTGTGGTGGGTCGACGACGACCGCTTCGACGTCATGCCGAACGCCTCCAACACCGACGGCGTGGTGGGGGCGCTCGGGGAGGGGGCGGTCGACGTCACCGCCGAGCGGGCGGTGATCGCCCTCCAGGGCCCGGCCGCCCGACGCCTCCTGCACCCGATCTGGCCGGAGGCCGCCGCCGTCGGTCGCTTCCAGGTGGTCACGCCGTCCTGGAACGGCGTGACCTGCACGGTGGCCGGCACGGGCTACACGGGCGAGGACGGCCTCGAGGTGGCGGTCCCGGCCGAGCACGCCGGTCCGTTCTGGGACGCGGTCCTCGCCGCCGGCTTCGAACCGGCCGGCCTCGGCGCCCGGGACACCCTTCGCCTCGAGGCAGGCCTGCCCCTCCACGGCCACGAGCTCGGTCCGGGGATCACGCCGCTCCAGGCCGGCCTCGGTTGGGTCGTGTCGTGGGACAAGGGCGACTTCCGCGGCCGGGCAGCGCTCGCAGCCGAGCGGGAGCGCGGCGTGGCCCGGCGCCTCCGCGCCCTCACGGTGGCGGGCCGGCGCCCGCCACGTGCCGACCAGGCGGTGCTGGTGGGGGGCGAGCCCGCCGGGGTGGTCACCAGCGGCAACTTCTCGCCCATCCTGGAGCAGGGGATCGCTCTGGCCTTCTGCCCGCCCGGCGTGGCCATCGGCGACCAGGTGGCCATCGACGTACGTGGCGAGGCGGTGCCCGCCACCGTGGTGAAGCCGCCGTTCGTGGCGGCGACGCCCGCCGAGCCCACCGCCTGAGACCGGCTCAGTCGGCGAAGTCCTCCACGGGCGGGCACGAGCACACGAGGTTGCGGTCGCCGTAGCCGCCATCGATGCGGCGCACCGGCGGGAAGTAGCGGTCCCCCCGCGACCCGCGGCCGGGGAAGGCGGCCTCCTCGCGCGTGTACGCGTGGTCCCACTCGCCGAGGAGGCAGTCGGCCGTGTGGGGGGCGTGCACGAGCGGGTTGTCATCGGCCGGCCAGGCCCCCGAGCCCACCCGGTCGATCTCGGCCCGGATCGCGATCATCGCCTCGCAGAACCGCTCGATCTCGCCCAGGTCCTCGGACTCGGTGGGCTCGATCATCAGGGTGCCCGCCACCGGGAAGCTCATGGTGGGAGCGTGGAACCCGAAGTCGATCAGGCGCTTGGCAACGTCGTCGACGGTGACGCCGGTCTCCTTGGTGAGGGGACGGAGGTCGATGATGCACTCGTGGGCCACCAGCCCGCCTCGGCCCGTGTAGAGCACGGGGTAGTGGGGCTGGAGCCGGTGGGCGATGTAGTTGGCGTTGAGGATGGCCACGCGCGTCGCCTCGGTCA
>JAHBSN010000260.1 GCA_019639095.1 Actinomycetota bacterium | reverse complement strand
CCCAGCTGAGCGCGGTCAGTCCGGGGCGGCCCAGCCTCGGCTGTGCTGCACCGCCTGGAGCCAGCGGCGGTGCCCGGCGTCGACCGACTCCCGCGAGGCCACGGGATCGAACCGCGCGTCGAGCGCCCAGTTCGCGGTGATGTCGTCGGTGGAGGACCAGAAGCCCTCGGCCAGCCCGGCCAGGTAGGCGGCGCCCAGGGCGGTGGTCTCCTGCACCTGCGGGCGCAGCACCGGCACCTGGAGCTGGTCGGCCTGGAGCTGCAGCAGCAGGTCCATGGCCGAGGCCCCGCCGTCGGCGCGCAGGTCGGCCACCGCTCGGCCCGAGTGCCGGACCATAGCGTCCACCACGTCGCGCGTCTGGAAGGCCATGGCCTCCACCACGGCCCGGGCCAGGTGGGCCTTGGTGGTGCCCCGGGTCACGCCCACCAGGGCGCCGCGGGCGTAGGGGTCCCACCACGGGCTGCCGAGCCCGGTGAAGGCCGGCACGAAGTACACGTCGTCGGTGTCGGGGACGCTGGCGGCGAGCGGGCCGGCCTCGCTGGCCGCCTGGATCACCCCCAGGCCGTCTCGCAGCCACTGGACCGCCGATCCGGTGGAGAAGATCGCGCCCTCGAACGCGTAGTCGGTGCGGGTGCCGCCGGCGCCGTCGGGGATGCTCCAGGCCACGGTGGTGAGCAGGCCCTCGGCCGGGGGCGGGCACTCGGGCCCCACGTTCATCAGCACGAACGACCCGGTGCCATAGGTGTTCTTGGTGGCGCCGGGGGCGAAGCAGGCCTGGCCGAACAGGGCGGCCTGCTGGTCGCCGGCGATGCCGGAGATGGGCAGGCCGGGTGGCAGGCCCGACGACTCGTGGGTGACGCCCAGGCGGCCGCTGGAGGGGCGCACCTCGGGCAGGCACGACGCCGGCACGCCGAAGAGGTCGCACAGCTCGTCGGACCACGACAGCGACCGGATGTCGAACAGCATCGTGCGGCTCGCGTTGGACGGCTCGGTGGCGTGGACCTCGCCGCCGGTGAGGTTCCACAGCAGCCACGAGTCGATGGTGCCGACGGCCACGTGGGGACCCGGGGCCACGCCGCCATCGGTGAACAGCCACTCGAGCTTGGAGGCGGTGAAGTACGGGTCGAGCACCAGCCCGGTGGTCTCGCGCACGAGGGGAAGGTGGCCGGCGTCGAGCAGCTCGTCGCAGCGGGACGCCGTGCGCCGGTCCTGCCACACGATCGCCCGGTGCAGGGGCCGCCCGGTGCGCCGGTCCCAGGCCACCACGGTCTCGCGCTGGTCGGTGATGCCGATGGCCGCCACCGGCTCGCTGATGGCGGCGATCAGCTCGGCGGTGGTGCCGACGATGGCGCTCCAGATCTCGTCGGCGTCGTGCTCCACCCAGCCGGGCCGGGGGAAGTGCTGGGTGAACTCGCGGTACCGGTAGCCGACCGAGTGGCCGGAGTGGTCGACGGCGAAGGCGCGCACGCCGGTGGTGCCCGCGTCGAGGGCGATGACGACAGCCATGGCGGGCGAGGCTACCGAGCGGGGTCGGTACGATGCCCTCCATGCGGATCGGGATCCTGACCGGCGGCGGCGACTGCCCCGGCCTGAACGCCGTGATCCGGGCGGCCGTGCGGGCCGTGGAGGTGGATCGGGGCGGTCAGGTCGTCGGCTTCCACGACAGCTGGCGCGGCGTGCTCGAGGACCGGTGGGAGGACCTCACGGTGGCGCGCTGCCGCGGCATCCTGCCCCGCGGCGGCACCATCCTCGGCACCTCGCGGGACCAGCCCTACTCGCGCCCCGACGGCGCCGAGATGGTGGGCGAGGTGGTCGCCCGGCACGCGCTCGACGCCATCGTGGCCATCGGCGGCGAGGGCACCATGGGCGTGGTCCGGGACCTCCACCACGACGGCATCCCGGTGGTGGGCGTGCCCAAGACCATCGACAACGACATCGCCGAGACCGAGATGACCTTCGGGTTCCAGACCGCGGTCCAGATCTGCACCGATGCCATCGACCGGCTCCACACCACCGCCGAGAGCCACCACCGGATCCTCGTGGTCGAGGTGATGGGCCGCCACGTGGGCCACATCGCGGTGTGGGCCGGCCTCGCCGGGGGCGCCACGTTCACGCTCGTGCCCGAGGAGCCCTTCGACATCGCCGAGGTGGCCGAGCGGATCGTGGCGCGCCACCGCTCGGGCAGCTGGGCCACCATCGTGGTGGTGGCCGAGGGCGCCCGCCCGGCGCCGGGCACGCTCGACGTGGCCGCGCCCGTGGTGGACCGCTACGGCCACGAGGTGCTCGGCGGGATCGCCCACGTGGTGGCGGCGGAGCTGCAGGAGCGCACCGGCATGGAGACCCGCACCACGGTGCTCGGCCACGTGCAGCGCGGCGGCTCGCCGGTGGCGTTCGACCGGGTGCTGGCCACCCGGTTCGGCATCGCGGCGGTCGACGCCGTGGCCGACCGCGCCTTCGGCGACATGGTGGCCCTCAAGGGCGGCCGGATCGCTCGGGTGCCGGTGGCCGACGCCATCGGCCACCTCAAGCTCGTGGAGCCCGAGCTGCTGCGGGCGTCGTCGGTGTTCCGGCCGCCGCTGGGGCGCCCGCCGGCCTGAGCCCGCTCAGCGGGGGTTCAGCGGCGGGTCGTAGTCGTCGGCGGTGATCGTGCCCTGGTTGGCCCGATCGGTGGGCACCTCCACGGGCTTGCCGTCGACGAGGAACCGCACCTGGGTGACGCCCTCGGAGGCCAGGGCGGTGAACGCCAGCTGGGCGAAGGCCTGCTTCTGGGTGGCACCGCTGGTGTCGTTGACGATCTCGGGGGTGAGGTCGATGGTGGCGAGGTCGCCCACCACCTTCACGCTGCGCAGCGAGGTGCCGGGCGGGATGCGGGTCTTGGCCTCGCCGGTGGGCGGCACCTCCAGCAGGAACTGGAGGGCGGCCTCCAGCGTGGGCTCGCCGTCGACCCGGTAGCGGGTGACCTCGAGCGTGTCGCCCACCAGGTAGTACGCCGACACCTCCTGGGCGGTGGGCGAGGCGCTGGTGGTGGGGGTGGCCTCGGGCGGCTGGGTGGCGCCGGTGACCACCTGCGGCTCGTCGTCGAGCGGCACGCCGCACGAGGCGGCGCCCACCGCCGCGGCGGCCACGGCTGCGGCCAGGGCGAGGGATGCGACGGCGCGGCGGGCGGGGGAGCGGCGGGTGGCGGTCACGGCACGTCCTCGTCTGCGGGTTCGAGCACCTCATCCCAGGCCACCGGCAGCTCCACGCAGAACCGGGCGCCCTCCTCGCCGTCGGGCCGGTCCTCCACCCACACCCGTCCCTTGTGGAGCGCCACGTGCTCGGCCACGAGCGACAGGCCGAGGCCCACGCCCTCGCTGCCGGCTCGGCGGTTCGACCCGGCGCCGCGGGAGAAGCGGTCGAAGATGAGCTCGCGCTCCTCGGGGGGCACGCCCGTGCCACCGTCCTCCACCGCGATGAGGATCCCGGTGGGCAGGCGACGCAGCTCGATGCGGGTGGCGCCGCCGCCGTACTTGCGGGCGTTGTCGAGCAGGTTGGAGACCACGCGCACGAGGCGGCGCTTGTCGGCGCGGATGAGCACGCCGGCCAGGTCGCTGTCGAGCTCGATGGGCACGTCGGGCGTCTCCGACCACGCCACCGCCTGGGTGACGAGCTCGCCGGGGCGGAGCTCGGAGAGCTCGAGCCGGGCGGCGCCGGCGTCGAACCGGGAGATCTCGAGGAGGTCCTCCACGAGCTGCTTGAACCGGGCGACGTCGGCCACCATGAGGTCGATGGCGGCCTGGGCCGAGGCGTCGGGCATCTCCTCGCGGCGAGACGACAGCACCTCGATCGACGCCGACAGGGTCATCAGCGGCGAGCGCAGCTCGTGGCTCACGTCGGAGGCGAACCGGCCGTCTCGGTCGATGCGCTCCTCCAGCACCTGGGCCATGTGGTTGAAGGAGGTGACCAGCACGCCCAGGTCGGGGTCGTCGACGGCGCCGAGGCGGGTGTCGAGCCGGCCGCCGGCGATGGCCTCGGCGGCCACCGACACGTCGGCCAGGGGGCGCAGGGTGCGTCGGCTCGCCCACCAGCCCACCGCGGCGCCGGCGAGGGTGGTCACCAGCGAGGCGCCGAACAGCGAGGCCGACAGCGACTCGAGGACCGACTGCGTGTCGGCCAGGGACACGAACTCGAAGTAGATGGTGTCCACGTCGGTGAGCGGCACGCCCACGAGCAGCTCGGGCTCCCCGTCGATGGCGATGCGCATCCGGGCCGCCTGCCCGTCGTCCACCAGGGCGAGCAGCGAGCCCGGCACCTGCGCCCGGCCGTAGGCGGCCGAGGTGCCGTAGTACCGGCCGCTCGGGGTGCGCACGAGCGAGTGCGACGGCGAGTCGCTCTGCAGCGACGTCAGCGACTCGTTGATCTGCTCGGCGGTGGGCGTGCTGCCGGCGAACAGGGGGCGGACGACCTCGCCGTTGCGCAGCGCCTGTCGGGTGGCGGAGCTCTGGCGCTGGTTGACGATGTTCTCGCGCGTGAGGGCCCACGTGGTGCCGGCGAGCAGGATCGACAGGACGGCGGCGCTGACGGTGAACGCCAGCGTGATGCGGGCGCGCAGGCCCAGGCGGCGCGGCCGGAACCGGTGCCACCACGGTTGGCGATCTGTCGACACCTCCCCGGGGGCGTCGCGAGGGTCGCTCACCGGCGGGTCCTCAGGTCTGCAGCTTGTAGCCGAGCCCGCGCACGGTGACCACGTGCCGCGGGTTGGCGGGGTCGGCCTCCACCTTGGTGCGCAGGCGGCGCACGTGGACGTCGACCAGGCGGCCGTCGGCGAAGTAGTCGTAGCCCCACACCGAGTCGAGCAACGTCTCGCGGCTGAACACCTTGCCCGGGCTCGAGGCCAGCTCCACGAGGAGCTTGAACTCGGTCTTGGTGAGGTGGACGTCCTTGCCGCCCCGGCGCACCACGCCCTCGTCGGGGACGATCTCGAGGTCGCCGAAGCGCAGGTGGGCCCGGCCCGGCTCGGCGTGGCGGACCCGCCGCAGCAGGGCGCGGATGCGCGCCGAGAGCTCCTTGGGGGCGAAGGGCTTGGTGAGGTAGTCGTCGGCCCCGGCCTCGAGGCCGGCGACCACGTCGTGGGTGTCGTCGCGGGCCGTGACCATGATGATCGGCACGTCGGAGGACCGGCGGATGGCCCGGCACACCTCGAAGCCGTCGATGTCGGGGAGCATGATGTCGATCAGCACGACGTCGGTGGGGCGCTGCGCGAACAGCTCGAGCGCCTCCTCGCCGTTCTCGGCCTCGTCGACGGTCCAACCCTCGTCCTCGAGCGCCAGGCGCACGGCCGTGCGGATGCGCTCATCGTCTTCGACGCTCAGGATCCTCGTACCCACCCGGGCGATCGTAGGGGAGCGGAGGCCGCCGACCGCGGCGCCTCACCCTGCCGGTCGGGGTCGCCGCGCCGCTCAGACGTCGGCCGCGCCGGCGGACTCGAGCAGCTCGGCCAGCGCGTCGAAGGTGCGGGGAGGGGCTGCCAGCACGAACCGCTCCGACGGCGCGGCGCCGTCCAGGCCCTCGACCCGGGCCCCGGCCTCGGCGGCCACGAGCGCGCCGGCGGCGTGGTCCCAGTCGTTGAGGCCCACCTCCCAGTAGGCGTCGAGGCGACCGCAGCCCACCGAGCACAGGTCGAGGGCGGCGGCGCCCACGCGGCGGACGTCGGCGATGCGGCCGATCACCCGGGCCAC
>JAHBSN010000026.1 GCA_019639095.1 Actinomycetota bacterium | reverse complement strand
CGGTGAGCGTCTTGGCCAGCTCGGTCTTGCCCACGCCCGAGGGGCCCAGGAAGATGAACGAGCCGCTGGGCCGCTTGGGGTCCTTGAGGCCGGCGCGGGTGCGGCGGATGGCCTGGCTCACGGCCTTGATGGCGTTCTCCTGGCCCACCACCCGCTGGTGGAGCTCCTCCTCCATCCGCAGCAGCTTGGCCGTCTCGGCCTCGGTGAGCTTGTAGACGGGGATGCCGGTCCAGAGCGAGAGGACCTCGGCGATCGACTCCTCGTCGACCTCGTCGAACAGGTCGACCCCGGACGCCTTGATCTCGGTCTCCTTGGCCTCCTTCTGGCCGAGGAGCTCCTTCTCCTTGTCCCGCAGGCGGCCGGCCTCCTCGAAGTTCTGGGCCTCGACGGCCTCCTTCTTCTGCTGGACGACCTGGGCGATCGAGTTCTCGAGCTCCTTGTAGTCGGCCGGGGTCTCCATGCGCTTGATGCGCAGGCGCGACCCGGCCTCGTCGATGAGGTCGATGGCCTTGTCGGGCAGGTGGCGGTCGGAGATGTAGCGATCGGCCAGGTTGGCCGCGGCCACCAGGGCCTGGTCGGTGATGGTGACCCGGTGGTGGGTCTCGTAGCGGTCCCGCAGGCCCTTCAGGATCTCGATGGTGTGGGCCACCGAGGGCTCCTCCACCTTCACCGGCTGGAAGCGACGCTCCAGGGCGGCGTCCTTCTCGAGGTGCTTGCGGTACTCGTCGAGCGTGGTGGCGCCGATGGTCTGGAGCTCGCCACGGGCGAGCATGGGCTTGAGGATCGACGCGGCGTCGATGGCGCCCTCGGCGGCGCCGGCACCGACGAGGGTGTGGATCTCGTCGATGAACAGGATGATGTCGCCCCGGGTGCGGATCTCCTTGAGCACCTTCTTCAGGCGCTCCTCGAAGTCTCCCCGGTAGCGGGACCCGGCCACGAGGGCGCCGAGGTCCAGCGTGTAGAGCTGCTTGCCGGTGAGGGTCTCGGGCACGTTGTCGGCGGCGATGGCCTGGGCCAGGCCCTCGACGATGGCGGTCTTGCCCACGCCCGGCTCGCCGATGAGCACCGGGTTGTTCTTGGTGCGCCGCGACAGGACCTGCATGACCCGCTCGGTCTCGCGGGCGCGCCCGATGACCGGGTCGAGCTTCTTGTCCTTGGCCAGCTGGGTGAGGTTGCGGCCGAACTGGTCCAGGACGAGCGAGCCCGAGGGGGTCTCGCCGCCGGTGCCCCCGGAGGTGGCGCCGGCCTTCTCGCCGGAGCTGGCACTGCCGGGGCTGCCCGAGCCGGAGTAGCCCGACAGGAGCTGGATGACCTGCTGGCGGACCCGGGAGAGGTCGGCGCCGAGCTTCACCAGCACCTGGGCGGCCACGCCCTCGCCCTCTCGGATCAGGCCAAGGAGGATGTGCTCGGTGCCGATGTAGTTGTGGCCGAGCTGGAGCGCCTCCCGCAGGGACAGCTCCAGGACCTTCTTGGCGCGGGGCGTGAAGGGGATGTGGCCGCTGGGCGAGGAGCCGCCCTGGCCGATGATCTCCTCGACCTGGCTGCGGACGCCCTCGAGCGAGATGCCGAGCGACTCCAGGGCCTTCGCGGCCACGCCCTCGCCCTCGTGGATGAGGCCGAGGAGGATGTGCTCGGTGCCGATGTAGTTGTGGTTGAGGAGCCGGGCCTCTTCCTGGGCCAGGACCACCACCCGGCGAGCTCGGTCGGTGAAGCGTTCGAACATTGGGTCCCTGCCTCTCAGATCAGCGGGATTCGTGGACCGATCCTACCGTCCGGTCCACCTTCCCCGTTCGGCAGACGTTGCGGGATCGTGAACCTCGGCCCGTAACCTCGCCCCATGGCGAAGAACCCCCTGCTCGCGCTCCCCCACGTCGACCACGACCGGGTCCGCATCGAGGACGAGCTGCGCGCCTCGGTCACCGCCCCCACCGATGCCCTCACCGAGATGGCCGGCCACCTCATCGGCGCCGGCGGCAAGCGGGTGCGCCCCCTGTTCGCCGTGGCGGCGGCGGCGTGCGGCCCCGGCGGCGGCGAGCCGGCCACCATCGAGGTGATCCGGGGCGGCGTGTCGGTGGAGCTGGTGCACCTCGGGTCGCTGTACCACGACGACGTGATCGACGAGGCCACCACCCGTCGGGGCGTCGAGAGCGTGAACTCGCGCTGGGGCAACCTGCGGGCGATCCTCGCCGGCGACTTCCTCCTGGCCAAGGCGTCGGAGATCGCCGCGTCGCTCGGCACCGAGGTGGCCGGGCTGCTCGCCGCCACCATCGGCCGGTTGTGCGAGGGCGAGGTGCTCGAGCTCCAGGACGCCTACCAGGTCACCCGCACCGAGGCCGCCTACCTCGCCTCCATCGAGGGGAAGACGGCGTCGCTGCTGTCGTCGGCCTGCCGGATCGGGGGCATCGTCGGTGGCCTCTCGCGGCCCGACATCGACCGACTCACCGAGTTCGGCACCGCCTACGGCATGGCCTTCCAGATCGTCGACGACGTCCTCGACGTGACCGCCACCGACGAGGAGCTCGGCAAGCCCGCCGGCCACGACCTCGTGGAGGGGGCCTACAACCTGCCGGTGCTGCGAGCGCTGCAGGGACCGCACGGCGACGAGCTGCGCGGCCTGCTGGGCACCCCCATCGAGGGCGAGGTCTGGGAGCGGGCCCGCGAGCTGGTGCGCCGGGGCGAGGCCGTGGCCGAGTCGGTGGCCGTGGCCCAGGGCTACGTCGACCACGCCGTCGAGCTGCTCGAGCCGTTCGACGACCGGCCCGGTGCGGTGGCCCTGCGCGGCGCCGCCCAGCACCTCCTCACCAGCCTCAGCCCCGTGGGGGCCTGAAGCCCGACGGTCGGGTTGCTCCTAGGGCTTCGGGGCGAGGGTCACGCCGGCCGTGGGCTCCCGGGCCAGCACGGCGGCGGTGCGGTCGTAGGACGCCGACAGCTCGGCGCGGAGCGCGCCAGAGGTGGCCGGATCGGCCAGGGTGCGCACCACCGGCAGCACCCGGAACGACCCCGCCTCCACCCAGGTGGGCACCGCCTCGATGCCGGTGACGTGCCAGCGGAGGTCCCAGCCGAGCTCGGCGGTGGCCACCACGGTGAGCCCGTCGCTGCGGGGCACCTGTCGCTGGTTGGCGAGCTGGTTGCCCATCCCCCACACCACGTAGGTGCCGCCCACCTGCCCGATGGGCTGCACCACGTGGGCGTGGTGGCCCACCACCAGGTCGATGTCGGGCGACGGCAGGACCTCCGACGCCACCTGGCGCTGGTACGCGCTCGGCTCGTGCACGTACTCGGTGCCCCAGTGCAGGCTCACCACCACGAGGTCGGCCCCCTCGGCGCGGGCCCGGGCGGCGTCGGCGCGGATGCGTGCCGGGTCGATCTGGTTCACCGCCCACGGCGCGTCGGCCGGGATGCGGTAGCCGTTGAAGCCGTAGGCGTAGCTGAGGTGGGCGATCCGGATCCCGTCCACGTCGTACACCGTGGTGGTGGCCCCCTCCTCCGCCGTGCGGGCGGTGCCGGCGTGGTGCAGGCCGAGCTGGTCGAAGCGGTCGAGCGTGGCGGCGATGCCGGCTCGGCCGCGGTCGAGGCTGTGGTTCGACGCGTTGGAGCAGCCGTCGTAGCCGGCCGCCTTCGCCCCATCGACCAGCTCGGGTGGGGCGCCGAAGGACGGGTACGTGGTGATCGCCTCGCCCGGCGGGTGCACCGGCACCTCCAGGTGGCAGATGGCCACGTCGGCGGAGCCCACGATCGGCGCCATCGGGGCGAGCATCGGGGCATAGTCGAAGGGGACGCCGGTGGCCCGGCCGTTCGCCGCCGCCCGGTCGTTCACCGGGCCGTGGGGCAGCAGGTCGCCGGCGAAGGCGAGGGTGATCCGGGTCGGGCCCGGGGGCAGGGTCGTGGTGGTCGTCGACGTCGTGCTGGTGGTGGACGTCGTCGTGCTCGTGGTCGTGGAGGACGGGCGCTCCGCTCGGGGCCCAGCCGACGCCGTGGTGCTGGTGGAGCCCGAGGCACCGCCGGCACCCGAGCTGCACGAGGCCGCCAGGGCGAGCACCAGGCCCGCCCACCCGAGGCGCGCCCGGCGCCGCGCCGGGCTCACGGCCGGTCCGGCCCCACGAGGACCCGCAGGGCGCCGGGACGGCTCCGGTAGTGCAGCGGCAGGTCGAGCTCGCACACCTCGCCGTCGAGGGCCACCTTGATCCGCGACGTTCGGCCGTCGATCCGGACGTCGGACAGGGTCAGGCGCTCGACGTCGCGCACGACGTCGGGATGGGCCACGAGCGCCCCCACCATCGCCCGCACCAGCCCCCACCTTGACCGCACCCGGGCCACCACCACCTCGAGGCGGCCGTCCTCCATGGACGAGCGGACCGTGGGCCCACCGGGCCCGTCGGCATAGGAGCCGTTGCCCACGAACACGAACGGCGTCCGCGTCGGTCGGCCGCCCAGGACGCCACCGGCCTCGGGCGCGCCCTCGTCGGACGTGCGCAGCTCGAGGCGGTGCACGGGGAACGACCGGGCCACCCGCCACGCCGCCACGGGCACGGCCCGCACCTTGCCCCATCCACGCTGCTCCCGGAGCCGATCGCGCAGGGCGACCATCTCGGGATAGACGCCGAGCGCGGAGTTGTTCACGAAGACGCGGCCGTTCACCTCGCCCACGTCCACCTGCGCCTCCTGTCCGGCGGCCAGCGCGGCGGCGGCGCCGGGCAGGTCGGTGGGCAGCCCCAGGTCCTTGGCGAAGTGGTTGAAGGTGCCCATGGGCAGGACGCCGAGGAGCAGGTCGGTCCCCGCCGCCGCGCCCACCGCCGCGTTGACGGTGCCGTCTCCGCCGGCCACCACGACCGCGCCGGGGCGATCGGGCTCGGCCCAGGTGCGGGCGAGCGTGGCGGCGAGCCGCGCCGGGTGCTCCAGTCGCACGTCGACCTCCACCCCGGTGCCGGCGAAGGCATCCTCGATGGCGGCCAGCTCGCCCTCGCGATCGTCGTCGGACACCGAGCCCGCACCGTCGTTGACGAACACGACGTAGCGGACCATCCCGGGGACGGTACCGCCGGACGGCGCCGTCAGGCGGCCGGCAGCGGGTTGGGCACGGGGTCTCGCGGATCGACCCGGCCCGTGACGCGGTCGTAGAAGTCGACCACGGTGCGGTTGAAGGCCCGCGCCTGTTCCACCTGGAACAGGTGGGCGCCGCCGCGCACCACGGCGAGCTCGGCGCCGGGCACGAGCGACGCGATCTCCTCGCTGTCGCCCTGGGTGGTGAGCACGTCCTGGCTGCCCACCACCACCAGCGTGGGCACGTCGACCTGGGTGAGCTGGTCCCGCAGGCCGTCGTCCATGTCGAGGATGGCGTCGATCTGGGCCACGAACGAGGCGGCGGGAACGGAGAAGGCGATCGGGGCGAGCACGGCCAGCGCCGGCGCGAGCCGCCGCAGCGACCGCGGTCCCACCAGCCACCGCAGGTTGCGGTGCACGAACTCGCGCATGCCGAAGGTCTGCGCCTGCTCGGACCACTCCTGGAGCAGCTCCCGGCGCCAGGAGTAGTGGTGGCAGGCGGTGCAGGCGAGCACGAGCGACCGGACCCGCTCCGGGTGGCGCACGGCGAGCAGCTGGCTGAGCACGCCGCCCATGGACGCGCCGATCACGTGCGCCGAGCCGTAGCCGGCGTGGTCGAGCGCAGCCAGGGCGTCGGCCGCCATCACCTCGAGGTCGTAGGGACCTTCGGGTCGACCGGACCGGCCCACGCCGCGGTTGTCGACCATGACGAGCCGGAACCGCCCGGCGAGGGCGCGCTTCTGCATGCTCCAGCCCCGGGCGTCGGCACCCAGGCCCTGGATCATGAGCAGCGGCTCGCCGTCGCGACGGCCGGCCACCTCGTAGGCGATGCGGGTGCCGTCGGCGGCTTCGGTGTGGGGCACGTCAGCTCCTCTCAGTGCCACCACGACGCCGGCACGGCGTCGTCGAGCAGGTCCTGCACGGCCTGGCGGGTGGCGTCGGCGAGCTCCACCGCGTCGAGCGGGCCGCCGGTGCCGGGCCGGATGGCGTCGCCGAGGACCACGCGCCAGGACCGCCCGACCTCGCGCCCGTGCAGCGCCACGGGCACCACCGGCGACCCGGTGGCGATGGCCGCCTGAAGCCGCTCGACCTCGAGGGCGCCGGCCTGGAGGCGGCCGCGCAGCGACCGCGCCATGGGCAGCCCCACCAGCTGGCCGGCGCGCAGCAGGCCGGCGATCTCGTCGGTGCGGTCGAGCACGCCGCCGAAGCGGCGCAGCACCGGCCCCACCGGCGCCACGTCGGGCACGCCCACGGTGCGCACGAAGCGGCCGGTGGCCAGGCGGACGCCCCGGGCCAGCACCCACGGCTCGCTGACCCCCACCCGCCGGTTGAACACGAGCACGGCGCCGCCCACCGCCGGCAGCTGCTCGGCGCCAACCACGTCGATGTCCCAGCGCAGCGACAGGGCGGGGTCGACGAGGGCGACGAGCTCGGGGTCGAGGCCCCACTCGTCGACATCGAACGCGCCGCGGGCGCGTCGGCCCAGTCGGGCGGCGGTGCCGACCCCGGGCAGCCCGGCGGTGACCTCGGCGAAGTTCACCTCGACCCTCCGGGCACCGAGGTGGCCACGCGGGCCACGTCGCCCCACTGGTAGAGCTGGGTGATCACGTCGTCGGTGTCCCGGGGCGCCACGCCCAGGACCGAGGTGGCCTCGGTGCCATCGGCCACCCCGCCGCGCACCAGCAGCTCGCGGGTGTGCGGGGGCAGGGGCGCACCGAGCAGCTGGGCGGCCGCCGACGCGAACCACCAGCCCGGTCCCAGCACGGGCACCGGCACGCGGCCCCCGCGTCGCACCGCCTGGCTGGCCGTGACCGCACCGGGGCCCACCACGTTGAGCGGCCCGTCGTGGCGGGCGTGGGCGGCGGCGAGCAGCGCCTGGGCGGCGTCCTCCTGGTGCAGGAGGCTGAACGGCAGCTCCAGCACCGGGGCCACGGCCACCGCCGGCAGGCGCAGGTAGCGGCCGAGCGGGCTCGGGAAGCTGGGCCCCACCACCGGCCCGCAGCGCACGACGGTGACGGGCACCCCGGCCAGCTGGCCGGCCTCGGCGGCCACCTGCTCGACGTGGGCGAGCGACGCGCCCCACGGGGTGGTGGGCCGGACGGCGGCGGACTCGTCGGGCCGGGTGGGGCCGCCCCGGGACCGGCCGTAGACCTCGATGCCCGAGCGCACCACGATCGCCTCGAGGGACGGACACGAGGCCGCCGCGCCCAGCACCGATACCGCGGCGGCGCGGGTGCCGAGGCGGGCGGGCGTCGGGTCGAAGTGGGCGTTGGGCTCGTAGACGCCGAGGTGCAGCACCACGTGCGGGTCGACCTCGCGCACCAGGTGCACGGTGCGGCGCCGGTCGCTGGGCTCGATGCGGTGGAACGACACCCGGCTGATGCGCCGGCGCGGCGGATAGCCGTCGATGCCGACGATCTCGGTGAAGGTGGGGTCGGCCTCCAGCAGGTTCGTGACCCGCGTGCCGAGCTCGCCGCCCATCCCGGTGATCAGCACCCGCACGGGCGACCCCCTCGCATCACGGTTCGGGCTCCCCGTCGACCGCCTCGTCCTCGTCGACCGCACCGCTGACCTGCTCGGGGCGCAGCGTGGGGAACAGCACGACGTCGCGGATGGTGCCGACGTCGGCCAGGAGCATGACCAGCCGGTCGATGCCGATGCCGAGGCCACCGGTGGGCGGCAGGCCGTAGTCGAGCGCCCGCAGGTAGTCCTCGTCGACCGCCATGGCCTCGTCGTCGCCGGCCTGGCCCTGGCGGACCTGGTCCTCGAAGCGCTCGCGCTGCACGTCGGGGTCGAGCAGCTCGGAGAAGGCGTTGCACAGCTCGCGACCGGCCACGATGGCCTCGAAGCGCTCGGTCATGCCGGGCAGCTCGCGGTGGGGCCGGGCGAGCGGCGAGACCTCGATGGGGTACTCCGTGGCGAACACCGGGTTCCACTGTGCCGCCTCGGCCGTCTTCTCGTACAGCTCCAGGATGAGCTTGCCCGGGCCGTAGTGGTCCTGCCAGGGCACGTCGTGCTCGTCGCACAGGGCGCGCAGCTCGTCGACGGGCGTGGCGAGCGAGACGGTCACGCCGATGGCCTCGTGGATGAGCTCGGCGAGGGTGGCCCGCCGCCACGGCACCGAGAGGTCGAGCTCGCGGCCCTGGTAGGTGATCGTGGTGCTGCCGCACAGCTCGGTGGCGAGGTGGGCCACGAGGTTCTCGACGAGCTCCATGATGTCGGTCCAGTCGGCGTACGCCTGGTAGAGCTCGAGCATCGTGAACTCGGGGTTGTGGCGCGGCGAGATGCCCTCGTTGCGGAAGACCCGGGCGATCTCGAACACCTTGTCGAAGCCGCCCACCACGAGCCGCTTGAGGTACAGCTCGGGCGCGATCCGCAGGTAGAGGTCGAGGTCCAGCGCGTTGTGGTGCGTGGTGAACGGCTTGGCCAGCGCGCCGCCCGGCACCGGGTGGAAGACCGGCGTCTCCACCTCCATGAAGCCGCGGTCCTCCAGCCAACGGCGGGTGAGCGACACCAGCCGGCTTCGCAGCAGGAACGCCCGGCGGGCCTCGTCGGTGACCCACAGGTCCACGTAGCGCTGGCGGTACCGGGTGTCGGGGTCGGTGAGGCCGTGCCACTTGTCGGGGAACGGGCGCCGGGTCTCGGCCAGCACCGTCCACTCGAGGACCTTGATCGACAGCTCGCCCTTGCGGGTGGCCATGACCTCGCCGGTGACGCCGATCCAGTCGCCGAGGGACAGCTTGCCGAACTCCTCGAAGCGCGACGTCACGTCGGCCGGGGCGAACAGCTGGATGCGTCCGGTGGCGTCGGCGAGCTGGCCGAACACGAGCTTGCCCTGGCCCCGGCGCAGCAGCAGCCGGCCGGCCACGGTGACCTGGTCGCCGGTCTCGACCCCCGCCTCCAGCCCGTCGTAGGCCTGCTTCAGGCCGGCCGCGGTGGCGTTCGGCTCGAAGCGGTAGGGCACGGGGGCTCGGTCGGTCACGAGGATCTCCGGGTCGGGGCGTCTCGGTGCGTCGGGGCGCTCGGGGGTGTCCAGCCTGCCCGCTGGCCGAGGGCGGAGCGCAACTCTTCTCGGCGGGCAGGTGGGCGGGCGGCGCCGGCGGGCTACGGGTTGCGGGCGTACACGAGGCGCAGGCCGTGGAGCGTGAGCCACGGCTCCACCCGCTCGATCGACGACGTGTACGGCGCGATCAGCTCGGCCAGCCCGCCGGTGGCCACCACCGTCACGTCGCCCAGCTCGGCGCGCAGGCGGCGGCAGATCCCGTCGACCTGGCCGGCGAAGCCGAAGATGGCCCCGGCCTGGATCGACTCCACGGTGGTCCGCCCGATGATGTTGCGGGGCTCCACCAGCTCCACCCGGCGCAGGGCGGCGGCCCGGGTGTAGAGGGCATCGAGGCTGATCTCCACGCCGGGGGCGATCACGCCGCCGAGGTACTCGCCCTTGGCCGACAGGGCGTCGTAGGTGGTGGCGGTCCCGAAGTCGATCACCACGGCGGGGCCGCCGAACAGGTCCAGCGCGGCCACGGCGTTGGCGATGCGGTCGGCGCCCACCTCGCGGGGGTTCTCGGTGAGGATCGGCATGCCGGTCTTCACGCCGGGCTCGATCACCACCGGCCGGAACCCGAAGTACTTCTCGGTCATCTCCCGGAAGGCCGCGGTGCTGCGGGGGACCACCGAGGAGATGGCGATGCCGCTCACGTCGTCGTCGAACGAGAACCCGTGGAAGCCGAGGAACTCCTGCACGACGAGGGCGTGCTCGTCCGACGTGCGCTCCGCATTGGTGGCGATGCGCCAGTGGTCGACCAGGTCCGCCTCGGCCGCGCTGCCCGATCCGCCGGCGTCTCGCCGGTTGCCCACCTCCACCAGCCCGCCCGCCCCCTCCGACGGCGAGGTGAACAGCCCGATCACCGTCTGGGTGTTGCCGATGTCGATGGCCAGGAGCATGGCCGACAGCCTGCCCGATCGACGGCCGCGGGCGCCGTATCGGGGAGCGATCAGGCGGGGGCGACGGATCCGAGCGCCAGCACGCCGAGCACGGGCAGCCCGGCGCACGCCCCGAGGTTCAGCAGCGAGGGCACCGCCCACCTCCAGGCGCCCGACACGGTGGCCACCGTCCACACCGCCGCGCCGCCGAGGATGGCCACCGCCTCCACCCAACCCACCAGATCGCACGGGCTCCCCACGAGCTCGCCAGACCCGACCGACGCGCTGCATGCCTCCCTCGCCCCCACGCCTCGCACGAGCAGCCAGGCGGTGCACGCCGCCCAGGCCACGCCCGCGATCGTGGCCCGGCGAGCCATCGTGGGCGCCGATCGCATCCGATCGCTCGTCGCTGGTGGGGGTGCGGGTACGGCCATGCTCGGTCAACCGGCCCGCCGGGACATCGATGACGTCAGGGACCGGCGGGAAGGGTGTCGCCCTGGCCGACGGGAGGGTTCGCCGGACGCACCGGACCGACGCGGTGTCCGGGGTTGGCCAGCGCCAGGGCCGCCACCGTGAGGACCACCACGAGGACGATGGCGAGGGCGAAGGTGGCCGCCGGTGCGCGGCGGATCCAGCGCAGGGCGGGCGAGCGCTTCGCGGGCGAGCGCCTGGAGGGCGACGTCGACCGCTCGGTGGACGGGGTCGGCTCGGTCATGGGGCCCACCAGGCCTCGAGGCGACCGATGCGGTGCGGCGCGAGGCCCCAACCTCGGGCCCAGTTCCGCCAACGCTCCACCGTGGCCCCGTCGACCGCGTCGGTGAGCGACGGGTCGAGCACCACCAGCTGGGCCGGCGTGGCGCCGTCGTCGAACGGGGCCAGCGAGTCGTAGGCGCCGGGGAAGTAGGGCGCCACGGCCTCGCCGTAGACGAGGACCTTGGTGGGCGCCACGCCGTCGGCCCGGGCCTGGCGGGCCATGCGGTGGTAGTCGCCCTCCCCCAACGTCGCCAGCCCGGCCGCGCCCGCCACCCCGCACCCGACCAGCACCACCAGCACCACCCCGGCCACCACCCCACCGAGCCGAGTTCGGTTCTGAGGCTGGGAGCGGTCACCCGTGACCACTGCGGGCCTCAGAAGCGATTCACCGAATCTGCGCAGACTCTGCCCGCCGTTCTGAGGCTGGGAGCGATCATCCGTGACCGCCGCGGGCCTCAGAACCGGACCGGCCCGAGGCTCGAGGTGGTCGACGAGGGCGACGGCGACCAGGAGCAGGAGGGGCGCGGTCCAGGCGGCGCGGTAGTGGGGCAGGGCGACGGGGGACGCCATGGCGCTGGCCACGAGCGCACCGGTGACCGCCAGCAGGTACACCACGGCCGGGCGACGGCGGGGGCTGACGGTGGCGGCCAGCACCAGCGCCGTCACCACGCACACGACCAGCAGCCACCCGTCGGCGTCCCACTGGTAGCGGAGGTGCGCCCACCACGGACTCCGGTCGTACACGTCCCGGCCCAGCACGAGCAGGTGCCCCTGCTCGGCCCGCTCGCCAGGGAACCGCAGCACCTCCGAGATGTGCGAACCGGCGGCCCGCCCGAACACCAGGAACGGCACGAGGAACCCGAGCAGTGCAGCGCCGAACAACGCCGACGCCTCCTCGGCGAGCGCCCGCCGGCCCCACCCCAGCGCCACGCCCACCGCCAGCACCGCCACCAGCACCACGAGCGAGTTGAGCTTGGCTGCGCCCGCCAGGCCCACGAGCGCACCCGACGCCACCGCCCACCGGCGACCGCCGCCGGTGATCCACCGCCACCCCGCCGCCACCGCCCCGAGGATCAGCGGGCCCGACACCGCCTCGAGCAGGGCGTAGCGGTCGATGCGCACGTCGCCCACCGTCCACCCGCCGACAACCATCGTCCGGGGCAGCAGCGCGAAGAGCCCGGCGGCCACCACCCCCGTCCACCACCCGCCGATCCGCCGGCCGACGAGGAAGAGCACCGCCACCGACAGCAGGAACCCGAGCGCCGCCACCGCCCGCACCGAGGTGAGGTCACGCCCGAACGCCACCTGGGCCGCCCCGAACAGGAGCTTGGCCAGCGGTGGGTGGCCTCGGTTGGGGTCCACCCCGTCGTGCACGAGGTACCAGCCGGCCTGGGCGTAGGCGTCCTCGTCGAGCTTCCAGTCCGACCGGTCGAGCCGCCACAGCGCCGACCACACCGCGAGCGCGCCCACGCCCGCCAGCGCCGCCGCACCGCCCCGAGGCACCCCGTCCCGCCCCGGGGCTGGGGTCAACCGTGGACCTCGATGTCGAGGCCGATGTCGAGCACGGGCGAGGAGTTGGTGAGCGACCCGCTCGACACGACGTCGGCACCCGTCTCGGCGTAGGTGCCCACGGTCTCGAGCGTGATCCCGCCCGACACCTCCAGCAGGGCCCGACGCGTGCCGTGGGCGGCGGCGTGCTCCTCGGCCACCACCACGCAGGCCCACACCTCGTCGGGCGACATGTTGTCCAGCAGGATCGCGTCGGCCCCGGCGTCGAGCGCCTCCACCACCTGGTCGATGCGCTCGCACTCCACGTGGACGGTGCGGCCCGGCCACGCGTCTCGCGCCCGGCGCACGGCCTCCACGATCCCGAGGGCGGTGAGGTGGTTGTCCTTGAACATCACCCAGTCGCTCAGGTTGCCGCGGTGGTTCCGGGCGCCGCCGGCGCGCACGGCCGCCTTCTCCAGCGAGCGCAGGCCCGGGATGGTCTTGCGGGTGTCCCAGACGCGCAGCGGCGCAGCGGCGTCGACGAAGGCCCGGGTACGGGTGGCGATGCCGCTCAGGTGGCCGAGGAAGTTGAGGGCGGTGCGCTCGGCGGTGAGCACGGGGGCGAGCGGCCCGGTGACGGTGGCGAGCACCTGGCCAGGAGCCACGCGGTCGCCGTCGGTCACCAGCCACTCGACCTGGACCTCTTCGCTCACCTGGGCGAAGGCCTCGTCGACGCAGGCCGCCCCGGCCACCACGCCGTGGGTGCGGGCGACGAACTGCGCCACCGCCCGGGCCTCCGGCGGGAGCAGGGCGGCGCTGATGTCGCCGAGCGGCGTGAGGTCCTCGGCCAGGGCCCGGGCGACGGCGTCGACCACCACGCCCCGCGGCGCATCGAAGGGTCGGTGGGTGGTCACGGCTCCATCATCCAGGGTCCAGGGGCAGGTAGGCGAACCGGTCGAAGCGGGTGCCGGGGCCGTCGGCCACCAGGCCCGACGACGTGCCGGGGAGCGGGCCGCCGGCCAGGGCGATCCGCCGCACCTCGCCGTCGAAGGACACGGTGAGCAGGTTGGGCCGGCGAACCACCTGCACCACCACATCGGCGGTCGGGCCCGGCACCAGCTGCAGGAGCTGGGCCGTGCCGCCGCGGGTGCGCACCACCTGCCAGCCGGTGCCGGCCCGGTCGACCACGAGCTCCACCCGGTCGCCGGGCGCGTCGACCACCACGATCCCGCTGCCCGGACGGGTGGACACCACCTTGGCGTCGAGCACGGCGTGGCGGTGGCCCGTGTCGACGAGGGCGACGTTCGCACCGGTCGACCCCGACGCCGCCACCCCCGCCTCACGCAGCCACGAGCCCTCCACCACCGTCCACGGCACCTCGTCGGTGGGGGCGAGCGGACCCGAGCCGGCGAAGGCGTCCACGGTGGAGCCCGCCGGCGGGAGGATCGCGTCGAGGTCCTGGCCGACGATCCCGTTCGCAGCGTCATCGGCCACCGCCGAGCGCAGCAGCAGGCCGCCCACCACCAGGATCACCAGGCCCATGCCCACCAGGACGAGGCGCGCCGACGTGGCGATCGGGTGCGGCGGGCGCACCCGCAGGGCCGTGGGAGCGGCGGCGGTCCCCTCCGGCATGCTCGGTAACGTACCCGGGTGCGCCGAGACAGCCAGGGGTTCCGCCGCTGGCTGCTGGCCGCCGTGGCCCTGGGGGCGGTGATCCGGGTGGCCTGGCTCGTGGCCGGGTGGAACGACCCGATCGGGTTCGAGGACGCGTTCTTCTACCACCACCAGGCGAACCTGCTCGCCGACGGCAAGGGCTTCATCAGCCCGTTCCCCTACCTCGCCAGCGGCGTGTCGTCGCCCGCCGCCGAGCACCCGCCGCTCTACTCCCTCTACCTCATGGCGTTCTCGCTGGCTGGCGCCACGTCGGTGGGCTGGCACCAGATCGCCACCACCCTGCTCGGCATCGGCACCGTCGCCCTCGTCGGCCTGGCCGGCCGGGAGGCGGGCGGCCACCGGGTGGGCGTGGTGGCCGCGTTCGTGGCCGCCGTCTACCCCCACCTCTGGTACCAGAGCGGGATCGTGTGGGCCGAGGCGTCGGCCCAGGCGGCGGTGGCGCTGTTCGTGCTGGTGGCGTTCCGGTACGTGCGCCGGCCGTCATGGCGCAACCTGGCCACCGTGGCGCTGGCGGGCGCGCTGGCCTCGATGGCCCGGACCGAGCTGGTGCTCCTCATCCCGCTCGGGGTGGGGGCGTTGGCGCTGCTCACCGAGCCGTTGTCGCTCGGTCGCCGCCTGCGCTGGGCCGCGCTGGCCGCGGCGGTGGGCGTCGCGGCGCTGGTGCCGTGGATGGCGTTCAACCTCGCCCGCTTCGACGAGCCCACCACGTTGTCGTCCAACGTCGGCCTCACCCTCGCCAGCGCCAACTGCGACAGCACCTGGTACGGCCCCCGCATCGGCTACTGGAGCTTCTGGTGCGCCGAGGCCGCCGGCACGAACGCCACCCTCTCGGGCGGCGACCCGTCGGCGGTGGACGCCGAGGCCCGCCGCCAGGCCCTCGACTACATCGGCGACCACCAGGACCGCCTGCCCGCGGTGGTGGCGGCGCGCCTGGGTCGCATCTCGGGGTTGTGGCGGCCGTGGCAGCAGGTGCGCTTCGACGTGATCGAGGGCCGGCCCGGTTGGATCGCGGCGGCGGGCATGGGCACGTGGTGGCTCGTGCTGGCGCTGGCCGCGGTGGGCGTGGCGGCCCTGCGCAAGCGGGGCATCCCGTCGCTGCCCGCCCTGCTGCCGGTGACGGTGGTGCTGATCGGGGTGGTGACGGCGTTCGCCAGCACCCGCTACCGGGCGAGCGCCGAGCCGGCGATGGTGGTGCTCGCCGCCGCCGGGGCGGTGCACCTCTCGCGGCTGACGGCGGGACGCTGGCTCAGGGGCCGAGCAGCCACGCCACCAACCCGGCCAGCAGGAACGCCAACACCACGCTGAGGACCACCGCCTGGAGCTTCCAGTCGGGGTCCGAGGTGATCTCGGCGGCGAGCCCGCGGCCAGGCTCGGGCCGCGTCGCCGCGGGTCCGACCGCGCCCCGATCCTCGGGGATGGCGAGCACCGGGCCGTCGGGCCCGGCCACCCGCACGACGCCGAGCGCCCGCAGGTCGGCGCGCACCGCATCGGGCGTCGTGTCGATCCCGGCCTCGGCCAGGCGTCGGGCGAGGTCGCGCGGGCCGGTGACGCCACCGGCCACCACCAGGTCGCGCGTGGCGCGCCGGCGATCGGCCCGGGTGCCGGGCGGCGCCTCGTCGGCCACCGGCTAGCGCTCCTGGGAGAGCGCGGTGTCGACGCTCACCCCCGCGGCCAGGATCAGCGCGCCGAACGCCCCCTCGAGGGGCCGGTGCAGCTGCACGACGTAGTTGTCGGCGTTGGTGAAGGCCGCCCGGGCGAAGCCCTGCCAGGTCTTGGTCATGCGGGCGACCTCGGTGCCGGTGTGGTCCTGGATGTTGAAGTTCCAGGCCCGCCAGTTCTCGGCGTTGATCGAGCCCACCGCCTGGCCGCCCACCTGGAGGCTGAAGTGGATCTTGCCGATCACGTTGTCCTGGACGATCTGGCCGATCTCCTGGCCCTGCCCGTCCTGCACGATGATGCGGGACTTCATGACCTTGGCCGGCCGGGTGAGCTGCAGCACGACCTGCCCCGCAGCGTCCACCACCTGGAGCTTGTGGGTCATGAAGTTGTCGAGGTTGCTCATGGCCCGGAGCACCTTCTTCGCCGCGCTCTGGCCCACCTGGCGCACCGCGCCGATCTGGCGGCCGTGCTGGTCGGAGATGGCGTACTCCGTGGTCACCTCGAAGAGCTTCGCCTTCTGGTTCACCACCAGCACGGGCTCGGTCCACAGGGTGCCACCGCCCGACACGGCGCCGACGTCGACCCCGGCGCTGGCCAGGTTCTGGGCGATCCGCTCGGGGCGCACGTCGTTCTGGGGCAGCACCGACGTGCCCGTGAGCGGCGCCGTGGAGAGCCGGCCGTGGTCGCTCACCTGGTCGGTCCAGGCGTTGCCGTCGTACCAGCGGTACTCGTGGCGACCCTCGGGGTCGGGGTACCAGTTCGGTCCGTGGCTTCCGGTGGTGCTCATCGGGGGTGCTCCCTAGGCGAAGACGATGCGGTGCGCGAAGTCCGGGCTGGTGTCGGGGAAGTCGTCGCGGGTGTGCGCCCCACGGCTCTCCCGGCGCTGGCGGGCCGCCTCCACCACCGCCCGGGCCACGGTGGCCAGGTTGTGCAGCTCGTGGTCGGCCACGGTGTCCCCGCGTGGCCCCCGCAGCACGGCCTCCACGGCGGCACCGGCGGCGGCGAGGCGATCGTCGTCGCGCAGCACGCCGGCGTTGTCGGTGAGCTGGTGCTGCAGCACGGTGCGGACCTTGGCCGGGTCCTCGGGCAGGGCGTCGGGGTCGGGGGCGAGCGGCGGCAGGTGGACGAAGCGGCCGCCGATCACGCCGGGCGGCACGGCGTCGGGCCGGTCGGGGTCCATGCCCATCACGGTGCGCATGGCACCCGACGCCTCGGGCCCGGCGACGCCGGCCTCGATCGCCTCCACCGCGCGCGGGCCGAACACCATGCCCTCGAGCAGCGAGTTCGACGCCAGCCGGTTGGCGCCGTGGACGCCCGAGCACGACGCCTCCCCCGCGGCCCAGAGGCCCGGCAGCGACGACGCCCCGTGCAGGTCGGTGACGATCCCGCCGCAGGTGTAGTGGGCGGCCGGTGCCACGGGCAGCAGGTCCCGCGTGGGGTCCAGGCCGACCGCCCGCAGCTCGGCGGCGATGTTGGGGAAGCG
This sequence comes from Actinomycetota bacterium, assembly GCA_019639095.1. Lineage (GTDB taxonomy): Bacteria > Actinomycetota > Acidimicrobiia > Acidimicrobiales > Iamiaceae > Aquihabitans. Next base: position 5,944 of record JAHBSN010000026.1, on the reverse strand, counting down.
CTGGTCGAAGGCCTCCAGCTCGGTGGCGTCGAGGAACACGTGGTCGGTGCCGAGCTCCTGCATGCGCCACGTCTCGGCCCGCGACACGACGTCGCGCGGCTGCATCTCGTCGACGAACCGCTCGCCGTTGGCGTCTCGGAGCTTGGCACCGTGGCCGCGCAGCGCCTCGGTGAGCAGCGGCCTTGGCATCGAGTCGATCGACAGCGCCGTGGGGTGGAACTGCACGAACTCCACGTCGGCCACCGCCACCCCGGCCCGCAGGGCCATGGCGATCCCGTCGCCGGTGGCCTCGAGCGGGTTGGTGGTGACGGCGTAGAGCTGGCCGGCGCCGCCGGTGGTGACGAGCACGTTGGACGCCCGCACCTCGTGGACGCTGCCGTCGGCGAAGCGGGCCGTGATGCCCCGGCAGCGGCCCGCCTCCACGATCAGCTCGAGGGCGAACGCGTGCTCGTGGATGGCGGCCATGGTGAGCTGCACCGCTGCCACCAGGGCCCGCTCCACCTCCGCGCCCGTGGCCGAGCCGCCGGCGTGCACGATCCGCGGCAGCGTGTGGCCGCCCTCTCGGGCGAGCTCGAGCTCGCCGCGGGCGTCCCGGTCGAACATGGCGCCCATGGCGATGAGCTCACCGACGCGGGCCGGACCCTCGTCCACCAGCACCCGCACGGCCTCGGCGTCGCAGAGCCCGGCACCGGCCGCGAGCGTGTCGGCCAGGTGCAGGTCGGTGGAGTCCTCGTCGCCGTGGAGCACGGCGGCCACACCGCCCTGCGCCCAGCGCGTGGTGGCCTGGGAGAGCTCGCCCTTGGTGAGCACGCCCACCCGCATCTTGTGGGTATCGGCCGCTCGCACCGCGGCGGAGAGCCCGGCGACGCCGGACCCGAGGACCAGCAGGTCCAGTTCACCATCGACCATCCGTGCAGTCTGCCCGCCCGACCGCTGCCTCCGATAGCGATCGGGCGCGAGCAGCGCTCAGGTGGGCTCAGGTGCGGGCGTCGACCTCGACGTAGCGCCGCGGCGCCGGGGTGTGGAGCGCGGCGAGGGCCGCGGCCGTGGCCTCGTCGACGCGCACGTTGGCCGTGTCGACGTGCACGATCGCCGGTTCGTAGGTGGCCAGCTCGGCCTCCTCGTAGTCGGCGTAGCTGATGAGGATCACCTTGTCGCCGGGCGAGACCAGGCGGGCGGCGGCGCCGTTCAGGCACACGTCGCCCCCGCCCCGGGGACCGGCGATCACGTAGGTCTCGAGGCGGGCGCCGTTGTCGATGTCGACCACCGCCACCTGCTCGAACTCGACCAGGTCGGCCGCGTCCATGAGGTCCTGGTCGACCGTGACCGAGCCCACGTAGTGCAGGTTCGCGTCGGTCACGGTGGCGCGGTGGATCTTCGACTTCATCATCCGTCGTCGCACGAGTGCGGTCCTTTCGTGGTGGACGCCGGCGAGCCGGTCGCCCCCGTCGGGGAACGCCCCCAGTGTGCCCGCTCCCCCGCCGAATCCGCGAACTCCGCGCCGCAGATCCGCCAACTTCACGCGCGACGTCGACAGGAACGCGGCTGGGGTACCGCACATTCGGTGGGGTGGGGCGGGCCTCGGCGAACGTGCGGTACGGGGGCGACGTTCCTGCTGGTTTCGCGCGTGGAGTTGGCTCGGGGAGCGGGTCCTCCTCAGACGGCGAGGTTGTCGAGGAGGCGGGTGGTACCGAAGCGGGCGGCCACCAGCAGGCGCTGGGTGCCCGGGACCACCGACGTGGCGGGCTGGAGGGTGGCGGCGTCGACGAGGTCGGCGTAGTCGAGGACGGCCTCGCGCTCGGCGGCCACGCCGTCGGCGAGCGCGCCTCGGACCACGTGGACGTCGGCCTCCCCCGCCGCCAGCTCGGCCGCGGCCAGCAGCGAACGGTGCAGGACCGGGGCGGCCGCCCGTTGCGCCTCGGACAGATAGACGTTGCGGCTGGACAGGGCCAACCCGTCGTGGTCGCGCACGATCGGGCAGCCCACCACCTCCACCGGCATCGACAGGTCGGCCACCATCCGCCGAACCATGGCCAACTGCTGGAAGTCCTTCTCGCCGAAGTAGGCCCGGCACGGACCGGCGATGGCGAACAGCTTGGCCACCACGGTGGCCACGCCGGCGAAGTGCTCGGGCCGCGACGCCCCCTCGAAGCGGGCCGTGATGTCGGCCACCGAGACCGTGGTGAGCAGCGGCTCGGGGTACATCTCGGCCACCGTGGGGGCGAACACGTGCGCCACCCCACACCCGTCGGCCAGGGCCAGGTCCCCGTCGAGGTCTCGCGGATAGGTGCCCAGGTCCTCGGTGGCCGCGAACTGCAGCGGGTTGACGAAGATCGACACCACGACGCGCCGCGCGCGCCGGCGCGCCTGGCGCACCAGTTCCAGATGGCCGGCGTGCAGCGCGCCCATGGTCGGGACCAGCGCGATGGTTTGCCGGGCGCGGCGGAACGGGTCGAGGGTGCGACGGAGCGCCGGGCCGGAGCGGGCGATGATCGGGCTCTTGGTGATGATTGGAGTCTTGGACATGAAGGCGGCTCGCATGCGGGGCAGCGGGACCCTATCAAGGTGCTGCGCTGCCGCAAACCGGCGGATTCATGATTAAATTAGTGAAAACTTGACCCTTAACCCTGCTTTCGCGGACACTTCGGCCAACAGATGGCTGGCGAATGTCGTTCGACTTGACCGATCAATTTAACCAGGATGCGAAACCGCACTCCGCTCATGTCGTCGTTCTCGGCAACGAGAAGGGCGGCTCGGGCAAATCCACGACCGCGCTGCATATCGCCGTGGCCTTGCTCAAGGCCGGGCAGCGGGTCGCGACCATCGATCTCGACAGCCGCCAGCAGAGCTTCACGCATTATATCGAGAACCGCCGCCGCTGGTCCGCGCGCGCCGGCATTCCGCTCGAACTGCCGACGCATTATTGCGTCAGCCGCGCCGAGAGCGCCTCGGTCGATGCCAACGAGGCGGCGGAGTTTGACGGCTTCTCGCGCGCCATCGCCGCGGTCGAGCACACCCACGATGTGATCGTGATCGATACGCCCGGCGCCGACACCTATCTGATGCGGCTCGCGCATTCGATGGCCGACACGCTGGTCACGCCGGTCAACGACAGCTTCGTCGATTTCGACGTGCTCGGTACGCTCGATCCGACCACCTTCGCCGTCAACGGCGAGAGCCACTATGCCAGCATGGTGCGCGAGGCGCGCCGCCAGCGCCGGCTGATCGACGGCACGCTCACCGACTGGATCGTCGTGCGCAATCGTCTCTCCACCCTGTCGTCGCGCAACAAGAAGCTGGTCGGCGAGGGTTTGCTGGAGTTGTCGAAGCGGCTCGGCTTCCGCCATGTGGACGGCTTCGCCGAGCGCGTCGTCTATCGCGAATTCTTCCCGCGCGGGCTGACCGCACTCGACGAACTCGATCCCGCGGTGCTCGGCGTGCGGCCGAGCCTGTCGCACATCACCGCCCGTGAGGAGGTGCGCACGCTGCTCGCCACCCTCGATCTGCCGCTGTCGGAAAGCGGCCGCCGCCGTGCCGCCGCCCGCAAGGAATGGTACGCGGTGATGGACGAGCCGCTGCAGGTGCACGACATCATCGCCTGAGCGGACGGCTGGACTGACAGATCGTCGCAAAGATCGGATATTGCGCGCCCCCGCGCGGATCGCCACTTTAGGCCGATGACGCAGGGCAGATTCTCTTCAGAGGACAGACGATGAGCGGGGACCGGTCCCGGCCCGTCGTCACGCCGGCGTCGAAAGACGTTGCCGCCTTTCTCGATCGCGCGCGTCAGGTCACACCTGCCACCACGCCCGGCACCGGCCGGCTGGTGTTCGCGCTCGACGCCACCATGAGCCGCCAACCCACCTGGGACAGTGCCTGCGTGCTGCAGGCGGAGATGTTCCAGGAAGCCGCGGCAAGCGGCGGCCTCGCCATCCAGCTCGTCTATTTTCGCGGCCTCGCGGAATGCCGCGCCTCCGGTTTCGTGTCGCAGGCCGACAAGCTCGCGGCGCTGATGCGGCGGATCGACTGCCGCGGCGGCCATACCCAGATCGGCCGCGTCCTGTCGCACACGATCAACGAACATGCCCGGCAGCGGGTGCAGGCGGCCGTGTTTGTCGGCGACGCCATGGAGGAGAAAGTCGACGATCTTTGCGTCGCCGCCGGCCAGCTCGGGTTGCTGGGTGTGCCGCTGTTCCTGTTTCAGGAGGGCGGCGATCCGGTGGCGGAACAGGCATTCCGCGAGATGGCGCGCCTGTCGCGCGGCGGTTACAGCCGGTTCGATGCCGGCTCGGCGCGACAATTGGCGGAACTGCTGCGCGCGGTCGCCGCCTATGCGTCGGGCGGTCGCGCGGCGCTGGCGGCGCTGTCGGCGCGGAACAATGACGGTGCGCGGCATCTGCTCGCGCAACTGCGATAAGGAGCGCCGCGCATGCCGACCCTCATTATCGGCGCGCTGGTGCTCGTCACCGGACTCTGGTTGCTCGGCAAGCTGTCGCGTGTCGATCCCAAGATCGCGACGCGGGTGGTGAAGGCGAGCGGCGGTATCCTGACGCTGTTGCTGGCCGGCTTCCTGTTTCTGCGCGGCGAAATCGGCATCGCCATTCCGGTCGGCGCGTTTGGTCTTGGCCTGCTCGGCTGGCTGCCGTTCGGCCCTGCCGGTTTTTTTGATCGCACCCGCAAGAGCAGCGGGAAGACCTCGCGAGTGCAGTCGCCGTTTCTGGAGATGGAACTGGACCACGACAGCGGCGCGATGCGCGGCCGCTTCGTCAGCGGCCGATATCAGGGCGCGTCGCTCGACAGCCTCGAAGTCAGCGCGCTGCTCGCGACGCTGCCGGAGATCGACGACGACAGCCGCGCGTTACTGGCAGCGTATCTTGACCGCCGGGAGCCCCGATGGCGTGAGCACGCGCAGGGTGACGCGGCAACGGGGCGGGGTGCTGTCCGCTCCAGCGGGAAAATGACCGAGCAGGAGGCGTATCAGATTCTGGGCGTGCAGCCGGGGGCGAGCGAAACCGAGATTTCGCGTGCGCACCGCTCGCTGATGAAGAAGCTCCACCCCGACCAGGGGGGATCGACCTATCTCGCTGCGCGGGTCAACGAGGCCAAAGAGGTGCTTACGCGCCGACATCGCCGATGAACTCCATACACATCATCAGCGGCTCCTGAACGAACGTCCCCCGCTGCATGCTTCTTGTTTTTGATCCCGCTTCAGTTGCGGGCGGGCATGCAGACGAACTTGCTGGCCTTGATCTCGCGGCAGGCTTTCGCCGCGCTGGCTTCGTCGAAACCGGCGAAGCGCGCGCGATAGAAGGTGCGGGCGCCTTTCTTGACGGTCTCGGTATAGGCTTCGGCGTGTTTGAGCAGGGCCTTGGTCGCGGAGCGCACTTCGGACAGTCGCTCCTTGGCTTCCTTCTCGCTCTCCAGCGCACCGACCTGGATGAACCAGCCGCTGCGCGACCTGGCGTCGGCTTTGGCATGGGCCGCCACCGCGACCGCATCGGTGGGATCCGCGGAGGCGACCTGCACCGGCAGCACGCCGAGGACGCCCGGCTTCGCGCCGGGAGGCGCGGGCGGCAGCGTATCGTTATTGGCAGACGCATCGGCGCTGGCCAGCGCGCCCGTCTGGTTGTTGGTCTTGAGATCGATCGGCTTTTCAAAGCGCGGATCGGGAGAGCTGGTTGCGGTCTTGACGGTGGTGATGCGGGTGTTGCCGGTGGTGACGGGCGACAGCGACGCGGTCTGCATCGTCGAGCCTTTCACTGCCAGCGTTTTGACCGCGACCGGGCGGATCGGCTCCTTGGAGCCGACTTCCGGCGCATAAGCGGTGGCGCGCAGGGCACGCGCGGCATCGGCCTCGACGGGACGGCTGTCCGCCAGCCGCGGCGCCGGCGCCTCGTCGATGACCTCGGGTTTTGCTTCCGGCTCCGGTCGTGCCGCAGGAACC
>JAHBSN010000259.1 GCA_019639095.1 Actinomycetota bacterium | reverse complement strand
CCACGGTGCGGCGCTGGTCGCCCTTGCGCGGCTCGCGGTGCTCGATCACGGGCTCCACCCCGAGCTCGCGGGCCAGGATCGTGATGGCCTCGAGCAGCGTGATCTCGCGCCCGCCGCCGACGTTGAGGATGGCCCCCTCGGCCGGTCGCTCCAGCGCGGCCACGGTGGCGGCCACGCAGTCGGCCACGTAGGTGTTGCTGCGGCTCTGGGCGCCGTCGCCGAACACGGTGATCGGCTCGCCGCGGAGCAGGCGCTCGCAGAAGATGCGGTAGGCCATGTCGGGGCGCTGCCGGGGCCCGTAGATCGAGAAGTACCGCAGGATCGTGAGCGGCAGGCCGTAGCTCGCCCGGTAGGCGCGCAGCAGGTGCTCGGCCGCCAGCTTGGTGACCCCGTAGGGCGAGACCGGCAGGGTGACCGAGTCCTCCGAGCCGGTGGCGTCGACCCCGTAGACCGACGACGTGGACGCCTGCACCACGTGACCCACGCCCCCCGCCACCGACGCGTCGATGAGCCGCTTCACCGCGCTGAGGTTCGTCGACTGGTAGCGCTCGAAGTCGTCCCAGCTGAGCACCAGGCCGGGCGTGGCCGCCTCGTTCACCACCGCGTCGGCGCCCTCGAGGAGCGGCTCGAGGGCGTCGGTGCGCAGGTCGGCCTCCACGAAGGTGAAGCCCTCGTGGGCGCGGGCCACCGCGAGGTTGTCCTCCTTGTCGGCCCGGGCGTAGTAGTCGGTGAAGCAGTCGATGCCCACCACCTCGTGGCCGCCGGCGAGCAGGGCCTCGCTCAAGTGGGAGCCCACGAAGCCGGCGGCGCCGGTGACCACGACCCTCATGCGCCCTCCCCCGACGTCGAACCGGGGCAGTGTAGGACGTGACCTAGGCTCGCCCCGCCGATCGAGCACCTGGGAGGGGGCGCCACGTGTCCAGTCCGACCTCGCCGCGCGTCCTGGCCGTGGCCACGCGGTTCCCGCACGGGTCCGAGACCTTCATCGAGCGCAAGGTGCGCGTGCTCCGAGACGCCGGGCTCGACATCACCGTGGCGGCGCCGTGGTTGTACCCCCAGGCGCCCGACCTGCCCCCGGTGCCCACGCTGCAGCTCCCGCAGGTGCGCAACCCCCGCACCTGGGGCGCGGCCGCGCGCGCCGTGGCCCGCGACGCCCGGGCCCGGAGGTTGCTCCCCGACCTCGTGCGCGACGAGAGCCGGGCCACCTGGCTCGCCCCCATCGCGGCCGGCGGGTACGACATCGTCCACTTCGAGTTCTCCGGCATCGCCGTCACCGTGTCGGACCTGCTCCCCCGGCTCAGACCGGCCAAGCTCGTGGTGAGCTGCCGGGGGCACGCCGAGCAGATCGCCCCGCTGTTCGACCCCTCGCGCGTCGACGCGCTCCGTGGGGTCTTCGAGCAGGTCGACCTCGTCCACTGCGTATCCGACGACATGGCCGCCACGGTGCGGTCCTACGGTGCGCCGGCCGAGAAGGTCCTCGTCAACCGACCGGCCGTCGACACCGGGCTGTGGACCGGCGTCGGCCGGGTCGACCCCACCGAGCGGGGCACCCCCGACGCCCCGCTCCGCGTGCTGTCGGTCGGTCGGCTCCACTGGAAGAAGGGGTTCGACGACGCGATCCGCGCCGTGGCGGCGGCCCGCGACGCGGGGCTGGCGGTGGAGTACCGCATCGCCGGCAGCGGCCCCGAGCAGGAGAAGCTCGAGTACCTGCGGGCCAGCCTCGGGCTCGGCACGGAGGTCACGCTGCTCGGGTGGCAGGACCAGGCGGCGGTGCGCGAGCAGCTGGGCTGGGCCGACGCCTTCCTCCTGCCCAGCCTGAGCGAGGGCATCTCCAACTCGGCGCTCGAGTCCCTGGCCGCCGGCGTCCCCGTGGTGTCCACCCGCTGCGGCGGGCTCGACGAGGTCCTCGTGTCCCCCGAGGTCGGCACGCTGGTGGAGGTGGGCGACGTGGCCGCCATGGCCCACGCCCTGGCCCCCCTCGCCGATCCCGACCGCCGGGCCGCCGTGGCCGCGGCCGGCGCCGCCCGAGCGCACGACGCGTTCGACCTGAGCCGCCAGGCGCAGGTGTTCCTCGAGGCCTACCGGTCGCTCGCCGGGGCCTGAGGTCCAGACGTGCCCGGCGCCGCGGCCTCCGATTGGAGCTCGGCCACCACGATCGACGCCGTGCTCGAGCGCATGGACGCCATCGCCGCCGCCCACCCGGCCGAGGACGGCGTCGCCACCTTCGATCGGATGTACCGGGAGGTCACCCGGCTGGTGCGCGACGCGGAGCTCTCCGATCGGTTCGGCGCCGGCGAGTTCATCGCCCGCCTCGACGTGCACTTCGCCAACCTGTTCTTCGACGCCTACGCGGCCGACCGGCGGGGCGGCCCGGTGCCGATCGCCTGGGCGCCGCTCTTCGAGGCTCGGAGCCGGCCCGACACCCACCCCATCCAGTTCGCGCTGGCCGGGATGAACGCCCACATCGCCCACGACCTGTCGATCGCGGTGGTCACCACCTGCCGGGAGCTCGGCGTGGTCCCCGACGACGACACCCCGGAGCACGTCGACTTCACCCTGACCAACGAGGTCCTGCGGGAGGCGGCCGAGCAGATCAAGGCGTGGTTCTCGACGGGCATCGTGGCCACCGTGGACCGGCTCGGCGGGAAGGTCGACGACGGCCTGGCGATGTTCGCGCTCCACACCGGTCGGGCGGCTGCGTGGGAGACCGCCGAGGTGCTCTGGCGCATCGACGACAACCCACGGGTGCGCGGGCTGTTCGTGGGCGGGCTGGCCCGAACCGTCGCCCTGACCAGCCGCGGGATCCTGCTCTGAGCCCTAGGGCTGGGCGTCGCCGGCGGCCGGCAGCCGCTGGTAGGTGTCCTTCAGGTCGTCCTGGATCACGGTGGCCACGCCGTCGCTGCTCGTCACGTCGAGGGGCCCGTCGAGGGTGCGCACCTCGTAGGACCACCCGGCGGGGAGCTCGAGGCGGTCGCCCAGGGTGGGCAGGTCGTCGATGGACAGCGACGGGTCGACGATCTGCGAGTACGACTGCATGACGTACCGGGTGCCGTCGGCGGTCACCAACTCGTAGACCTCCTGCCCGGCGCCGAACCCGAACACGTTCTCCCGCACGATCGAGCGCTCGGTGTAGGGGTCCTGCGACGGGACCTCGCCCTCGAAGTCGATCACCGCCGCCTGGAACATGCCGAGTTCGCCGAAGGTGGACTCGGGGGCGTCGGCTCGGATGTTCGACGTGATCGAGTCGAGCACCCAGTACCGGGGCCCGTTCAGGATGGCGGCGGTGGCGCCCCGCTCCGTGGCGATGGCCGTGGCGTCGAGCGCCTCCCACTGCTCTCGTGGGCAGTCGTTCTCGCCGAGCGTGTTCCACACCTCGGCGGAGAACTCGCCGCCCTCCTGGCGCACCAGCAGGACCTCGCAGTAGCGCACGTTGCGGAGGCCGTCCTTGGTGGGCGTGCCCGCCCGCTGGCTCGGCGTGGTCGTGGTGCTGGACGCCCCCTCGGCCGCCGCCGTGGTGGAGGTGGAGGCCGGTGTGGCGTCGTCCGACGACGACGACCCGCAGGCGGCGAGGGCGACGGCGAGCGTGAACGTGACCACGACGGTCCGGCGAACAACTGGCATGAGTGATGACAGTAGTTCGGTGGGGCGTCGGGCGCCCGCCTTCAGGTGGGGGCGGTGGGGGTGACGTCGGGGAACTTGGCGGTGGTGCTGGCGCCGTGCTCGGTGAGGGTGGCGATGCGGAAGGTGTAGGTGGTGCCGTTGGTGAGCCCGGTCACGGTGGTGGCGGTGACCGGCCCGACGGTGATGTCGGGTTGGGCGACCCCGGCGATGTAGGGGGTGATGCGGTAGCCGGTGACCGCGACGCCGATGTCGGGCGGCGCGATCCAGGTGAGGTCGGCCTCGCCGTCGCCGGGGTAGCTGCGCAACGTGCTGGGGAAGGTGGGCACGCCGATGGTGACCGCGGGTGCGATGGCGGCGGTGCCGGTGCCCCCGGTCGAGAGGGCCTCGACGCGGAACGTGTAGGTGGACCCGTTGGCCAGATCGGTGATGGTGGTGCTGGTGACCGGCCCGACCGTGGTCGGCGCCAGCTGCACCGCCCCCAAGTAGGGGGTGATCCGATAGCCGGCCACGGGGATCCCGGTGTCGGTCGGGGGCTGCCAGGTGAGGGTGGCCTGTTCGTTGCCGGAGGTGGCCCGCGGCAGCTTCGGCGCCCCGAGGGTCCCGATCTTGACCGCCATCGACTTCGCGTAGCCGCTCTCACCGAACGCCGAGAGCGTCACCACCCGGAACGTGTACGAGGTCCCGTTCGCGAGCCCGGTGACCGTGGCGGTGGTGCCCGGGCCCGACGTGGTCGTCGGCGTCTGCGCCGTGGACCCGATGTAGGGCGTCACCCGGTACCCCGTGACCGGGACCCCGATGTCGGCCGGCGCCGTCCACGACACCGTGGCCTGGCCATCGCCCGCCACCGCCGACAACCCGGTCGGGTTCCCCGGCACCCCGATCGTGACCGCCGGGAACGTGGCGTTCGCGCTCGTGCCGTACGTGGACAGCGCCACCACCCGGAACGCGTACACCGACCCGTTCGTCAACCCGGTGATCGTGGTCGACGTGCCCGGACCGATGTCCACCGGCGCCTGCAGCACCCCGCCCTTCACCGGCGTGATCCGATACCCCGTCACCGCGATCCCCACCGTCACCGGCTCCACCCACGTCAAGGTGGCCTGCCCGTTGCCCGAGGTGGTCCGCAACGTGGTCGGCGGGTTCAGCACACCGACCGTCACCAACGGGAACGACACCGGCGCCGACCGACCGAACGGCGACAACGTCACGATCTCGAACCCATAGGTGACCCCGTTGCCCAGCCCCGTGATGGTGGTCGAGGTGACCGCACCCACCGTCACCGGCGCCAACGGCGTCACCCCATCGAGCAACGGCGTGATCTCGTAACCCGTCGGCGCCACCCCCATCGCCGGCGGCGCCGTCCACGACAGGTTCGCCACCGCGTTCCCCGGCGACGCCTTGAGCCCGCTCGGATGCAACGGCACCCCCACCGTGACCGCCGGGAACGTCGCCCCGAGACCCGGCCCGTTCACCGACAACGTCACGATCCGGAACGTGTACGTCGACCCGTTCGCCAGCCCCGACACCGTCGCCGCCGTCACCACGCCCACCGTCACCGGCGCCAACGGCGTCACCCCATCGAGCAACGGCGTGATCTCGTAACCCGTCGGCGCCACCCCCATCGCCGGCGGCGGCGCCCACGTCAACGACGCCGACCCGTTCCCCGCCGCCGACCGCAACGAGCTCGGATGGCTCGGCACCCCCACCGTCACCACCGGACTCAACCGAGCCGGCCCCGGACCGAACGCGTTCACCGCCACCACCGAGAACCGATACGACGACCCGTTCACCAACCCGGTCACCAACGCCGACGTGCCCGCCCCGAACACCTGCACCGCCTCCGCCACCCCATCCCGAACCGGCGTGATCTCGTAGCCCGTCACCACATCGGCGGGCGCCGGCGCCGACCACGACACCACACTCGACCCATCCCCCAACCCCGCCGACACCCCCGACGGCGCCGCCGGAGCCCCCACGATCGTCACCTCCACCACCTGCGGAGCCGACACGTTCCCGGCCTCGTCGCGCGCCGAGTACGTCACCGTCGTGGTGCCCACCGCCTCCACCACCAGGCCGGCGACGTCCCCGGTCACGGTCGTCGGGCCCGA
>JAHBSN010000258.1 GCA_019639095.1 Actinomycetota bacterium | reverse complement strand
GCCGAGCAGGCCCGGCAGGCTGCCGTCCGGCCCACCGTGGTGCTCTCGGATCGGGCGGTCGACGCCATCGCCACCGCCTGCCCCCGCAACCCCGAGGACCTCGAGCACCTGCGCGGGCTGGGTCCCCTCACCCGAGACCGGCACGGGGCTAGGTTGCTCGAGATCGTCGCCGAGCAGCTCGGCTGACCCACCGCCACGAGGTCCGCCGTGCGCTTCGAGCTCACCCAGCGCTACCGCTCCCCCGCTCCGGCGGTGAACGGCGCCTACGCCGACGTCGACCTCTACCCCACCCTCGTCGGCCTGCCCAAGCTCGGCGGCATCGAGGTGCTGAGCCACGAGCGCTCCGACGACCGCGCCGTGCTGCGGGTGCGGTTCCGCTTCACCGGGCACCTGCCCTCGGCGGTCACCGCGGTGGTCGACCCGGCCCGGCTCACGTGGGTGCAGGAGACCACCCACGACCTTGCGGGTCGGAGCGCCACGTTCCGCCTCCTGCCCGACCACTACCCCGACCGCCTGAAGGCATCGGGACGCTTCGAGGTCCGCGACGCCGCGAACGGCTCCGAGCGTCGCGTCACCGGCGAGCTCAAGGTGAAGGCGTTCCTGGTTGCGGGCCAGGTGGAGCAGGCCATCGTGTCGGGCCTCGAGGAGTACCTCGTGGCCGAAGCCCCCACCGTCGACCGCTACCTCGACACCTGAGCGAACCTCACGCGCCGAACCGCCAGGAATGGCCGCTGGGCGCACCACATTCGCCAGGGTGGGGTCAACGGTGGTCGGCCTGGCGGGCCTCGCGCTCGGCGAGCAGGTCGAGGAACTGGCCCGGGAGCATGGCGATGAACGTGCCCTTGGCGCTGGCGGTGAGGCGGTCCCCCGCGTAGCAGGCCCCCTCGGTGAAGATCTTGCGCCGCTCCACGCCGACCAGGCGGCCCTCGAAGCGCAGGTCGGCCTTGAGGGGGGTGGGCGACTCGTAGCGGACGGTGAGCGTGCCGGTCATGCCCGGCGCCCCCGACAGGGACTGGGCCGCGCCCAGCACCTCGTCGAACGCCGCGGCCACGTAGCCGCCGTGGACGCACCCGGGCGGGCCCTCGTAGGCCTGCCCGAAGTGGGCGCGAGCCACGATCACGCCGTCCTCCTCGGCGATGGCCATGGGCGGGGCCAGCGGGTTGGCGATGCCGATCAGCGGGCTGTGGTCGAACAGCGGGTCCTCGCGCACCCCGGCGTTGGCCGCCTCGCTGAAGCCGTAGAGGCTGCCCTGGTTGTGGGTGGCGAAGCGCTCGGCGGCCGACGACACCTCGGCGAGGGCGGCGGCGATCACGTCGTCGGGCGCGTCGGTGGCCACGAGGCGGTCGATCAGCGAGCGGGTGGTGTCGGCCAGCTCCTTCAGCGCGGCGCGCCGGGGCGACAGGTCGCTGTGCGACGCAGCGCGCAGGCGCTTGGTGACCAGTTCCATCCGCTCCGGGTCGACCTCGTCGGTCATCTTCGGGAGGTGGACCTCGAAGGCCTCGGGGGGCAGGCCGGGCGCGAGGTGGGTCGGGAGGTCGGCGGCGTCGTCGGGCATGGGGGGCTCCTCGGGGGTGGAGGGCGAGGCCGGGCTCAGGGGGCCAGGTCGATGATCACGGGAGCGTGGTCGGAGGGCTGCTGGCCCTTGCGGGCGTTGCGGTCGATGGTGGCGAAGGTGACCCGGTCGGCCACCGCCTGCGTGCCGAGCACGAGGTCGATCCGCATCCCCTGCTTCTTGTGGAAGTTGCCGGCGCGGTAGTCCCACCAGCTGTAGAGGCCGGCCTCGGGCTGGCGCAGGCGGAACGTGTCCACCAAACCCCACGCCTCGATCTCGGCCAGGGCGGCGCGCTCGGGCTCGCTGGTGTGCGTGGCACCGACGAACTGGGCCGGGTTCCACACGTCGTCGTCGGTGGGTGCGATGTTGAAGTCGCCCGCGACCACCACCGACCCGGCGGGGTCCTCGTGGTCGACGAGGTGCTGGCGCAGCTTGGCCAGCCACCCGAGCTTGTAGGTGTAGTGGTCGTCGTCGAGCGAGCGGCCGTTGGGCACGTAGGCGCTGGCGATCCGCACGCCACCGCACGTGGCCCACAACAGGCGCGCCTCGGGATCGTCGTCGCCCGGTCCGAAGCCGTTCAGCGGATCCTCGATGCCCACCCGACTCAGGATGGCCACGCCGTTCCAGCGGCCCTCGCCGTGGTGGACGCTCTCGTAGCCGAGCCCCTGGAAGGCCAGCGACGGGAAGGCGCCGTCGGCCAGCTTGGTCTCCTGGAGGCAGACCACGTCGGGCGCCACGTCGGCCAGCCACTCCTCGACGCGGGGCAGTCGGGCCTTGAGCGAGTTGACGTTCCACGTGGCGATCCGCACCCCGGCAACCTAGCGGTTGATCCTCCGTCGACCGTACGGCCCGCGACCGCTGCGCCTACCCTGAACGGCGTGGAGGTTCCCTGCTGGAGCGACTACCTGTGCCCGTGGTGCTACGTGGGCCAGGACCGGGCGAAGCTGCTCGAGGAACGGGGCGTGACCGTGGTCCACCTCCCCTACGAGCTCCACCCGGAGATCCCCGCCGAGGGCCGCCGGGTCCGGCCCGACGGCCGGCTCGAGGCCACCTTCGACCGCATCGAGGCGGCGTGCGCGGAGGCCGGGATGCCCTTCCGCCGACCGGAGCGCATGCCCAACACGCGCCGAGCCCTGGAGACGGCCGAGTGGGTGCGTCGCCGCCATCCCGACTCGTTCGCCTCCCTGCACGCGGCGCTGTTCCATGCCCAGTTCGCCACGGGCGAGCCGATCGACGACCCCGACGTGCTCGACCGACTGGTGGCCGAGGCCGGCGCACCGGCCGCCGTGGTGCGCGCCGCGGTGGAGGCCGGCGACGCGTCGGCCGCCGTCGACGAGTCGATGGCGAACGCGAGGGAGGCCGGCGTGGCATCCACACCGGCCTGGTCGTTGGGCGAGGGGTTCGTGGTCCCCGGGGTGCCCGATCGGGCCACGTTCGGTCGATGGATCGACCGCCTCGTGGCCCGCTCCACCTGAGCGGCTCGCGCCGCTCGGTCTCCCGCCACGTGGTGCCGGCCACCCGAGGTGGGGCCGGATCCCGGAGGACCCGACCCCACCGAGGAGGTGGGCACCGGAGCCAGCCGCAGCTGGCTCCCGCACGTGGAGTCTCGAAGCGACGGCCGGTGGCCGCCGTCTCGATCAGCGCTTCTTGGCCGGGGCCTTCTTCGCAGGCGCCTTCTTGGCCGGCGCCTTCTTCGCGGCCGCCTTCTTGGCCGGCGCCTTCTTCGCGGCCGCCTTCTTGGCGGGGGCCTTCTTCGCTGCGGCCTTCTTGGCCGGAGCCTTCTTGGCTGCCGCCTTCTTGGTCACTGCCATGCTGGGTGCCTCCTCGGCTGGTTGGTGCTCCCCGGTGGGGAGCCCGTCGTGGTGACGGACTGCAGCTTCGGGCTCGGACGGCACGTCGGGCACCACCACACCAGGTAGTGCGACGTCGATGCCCCGTCGGGGGGAATCGAACGCCGTGACCACGAAGGTCCGGACCTCCCCCACCGTGAGGAGCTCTCGCGCCTTGGTGGGGGGTGGGTCGGCCATCGCCTT
The DNA here is from genome assembly GCA_019639095.1 of Actinomycetota bacterium. Taxonomy (GTDB): domain Bacteria; phylum Actinomycetota; class Acidimicrobiia; order Acidimicrobiales; family Iamiaceae; genus Aquihabitans. The sequence goes on along the minus strand of JAHBSN010000258.1, from coordinate 2,149 downwards.
CAGCGGGATGTAGCACTGGGCGCCACCGTCGGTGACGGCGTAGGCCCCGTGCGACGAGAACCGGTCCACCGTGGCCTCGACCTCGGTGCCGACGGGGTGGTCGGTCACGAAGGTCAGGAAGGTGGTCGGTTCGTTGATCGGATCAGCGGCCTTGCCGCTGCTCCGCCGGCGACGACCGCGACCGGAGGACGCAGATGCCTCCGTGGCCGCGGGGGCCGCCGTCTCGATCGGATCGCTCGACGCCCGCGAGCCGCGACCGCGACGCGAGCGGCTCGACGATGCCTTGGCCGGCGCGTCGGCCACGTCGGCCGCGGCCTTGGCCTTGGCCGACCGCTTGCGCGGCGGTGGCGACGTGGGCACGGGCACCGGCCCGAGCGCCATGCCGGAGGAGGTCGGCCCGCGCGACCCTCGGCCTTCGCGAGTGGCGCGCCGACTGGTCGGCCCGCGCACGGGCGTCCGCAGCACGAACACCCAGCCGACCGCCGGGACCGGCTTGCCGCCCACGAGGCGACCCTCGTCGAAGAGCCACTCGTAGATCCCGTGGAACTCCTGGAACGAGTCGTTCGAGAAGACGGCGGCACCGGTCTTGTCGGCGATCTGGAGGATGAACGCGTCGCCGCGCCCGATCGCTCCGGCCGGCGGCGTGACGAGCTCGCCGTTCACGATGCCGGCATCGAACTCGGCTCGCTCGCTGTCGTCGATGCGATGCCCGAAGGTGGCATCGACGACGACGGTGAGCTTGATGTCGTGCCCGTAGGTGTCCAGGAACGCGCGAACCGCCTCGTCGAGCTGAGCGAGGCTCGGAGCGGTACGGCCCTCCGTGGCGATGTTGGATCCGTCGACGACGACGTGGTTCATGGCCATGTGGCTCACAAGTCAAGCAGCAATGCAGGTGGTGGACAGGGATCGTCGCATTCGATGCGCGCGCGTACGCTCCCGCCCGTGCCGATCACCGCTGCCCTGTTCGACTTCGGCGGCGTGCTGTCGTCGAGCCCGTTCGACGCCTTCGCCCGCTTCGAGGCCGAGCACCACCTCCCCCACGGATTCATCCGGTCGGTGAACGCCACGAACCCCGACACCAACGCGTGGGCGCGCCTCGAGCGCAGCGAGGTCGACGTCGACGGGTTCGCCCTCGAGTTCGAGGAGGAGTCCGCCGCGCTCGGCCACCGAGTGTCGGGGTGGGACGTGCTCGCCCTGCTCGCCGGCGACCTCCGCCCGACGATGGTGGAGGCGGTGCGCCGCTGCGGCGAGCGGCTGCGGACGGGGCTGCTCACCAACAACGTGGTGGGCATGAGCCCGGATCGCCACGTGTCGGAGGTCGTTGCGCTCTTCGACGTGGTGGTGGAGTCGAGCGTCGTCGGCCTCCGCAAGCCCGACGTCGCCTTCTACGACCTGGCGTGCGAGCGGCTCGGCATCGCGCCGTCGGAGGCCGTGTTCCTCGACGACCTCGGGCGTGAACCTCAAGCCGGCGCGCGCCATGGGCATGACCACGATCAAGGTCGTCGACCCCGACGTGGCGCTGGCCGAGCTCGAGGCCGTGGTCGGCTTCGAGCTGCGCTGAGCGAGCCGGCTACTTGTAGCCGGGAGCGATGTGGTCGAGCCACCACTGCGGCGCGGTGGCCATGAGGGCGGTGAAGTCGAGGTAGTCCCACCACCGGACCACCGCGCCGTCGCGCACCTCCTGCACGGAGGTGAACGGGAGGCGGAGCGACACGCCCTCCTCCCACGTCCACGTCTCGGCGTGCTCGGTGATCACGTGGTGGCCGCTCGCCACGATGGGCCCGTCGTGGAGCTCGTAGGCGAGCAGGGGCTCCAGCCCGAGCCGGAGGCGCGCCTCGGTCTCGGCCGGGCCGAACGCACCGGGGTCGAGCTCGATGATCGGCACGTCGACGTAGTGGCCGTCGGGGGCCATCAGCGCGCCCACGGCGGCGAAGTCGCGCCGACCGAGCGCAGCCCAGAACGACTCGACGACGGCGACGTTGGCCGCGACCTCGTCGGCGGTGGTGGAGGGATCGAACACGGGGCGGCTCCTGGTGGTGGCTACTTGGCGTCGGCCCAGCTGCGGCCGAAGGAGAGGTGGACCTCGAGGGGCACGCGCAGGTCGGCGGCGTGGCCCATCACGTCGCGCGTGATCGCCTCGACGTCGTCG
>JAHBSN010000257.1 GCA_019639095.1 Actinomycetota bacterium | reverse complement strand
GGCCTTCAGCGCCGGGTCGACAGCATGAGCTCGCTCAGGGCATCGAGGCCTCGGAGCTGGCCCTCGCCGGCGAGGGCGTCCTCGGTGAGGGTTCCGCCGAGCACCATCAGCTCGAGCTTGCCGTCGGCGGTCTCGATGCGGATCTGCTGGTCGGCGTTGGTGGAGAGCCAGCTGCCCACGCCACCGCCCCACCCCCACACCGAGCACCCGGTCACGTCGGCCCGGGTGATCGAGCGGGCGTCGCCCTTGGGCGCCCACCGCCGGTCGACGGGCTGGACGACCAGCCGCTCGGGGGTGACGCCCACGGCGTAGAGCTGCGTCGAGAACGTCTTGGGCTCGTTGGCGTGCACGGCGCCGACCAGCGCTTCGCCCGGGTGCAGGGATGGTTCGAGGACCGCCCGCAGCATCCGGTCCGCCTCGGCCCACTTGTCGGCGAACCGGCCCATTGGCGACGTCCTCCCGCTCGACCTGGCCTGTCGCACCCCATCGTGACCGTTCTGTCCGATCCCTGCCGGTTTCCGTCGACTTCCTGCCGGTCGGCGGCAGGAACTCGACGCGAACGCCCGCGAACCGGACACGCCGGTCAGCTCGTTAGCCGAGGACGAGGGAACCGATGCCGAAGGCGATGAGCCCGAGCAGCCCGACGAGCATCAGGGTGAGCATCCAGGTCATGGCGCCATCGCCCGACCGCGGGTCCCAGGTGACCTGCGGGTCGCGCAGCGGGGTGCGGTCCGTCGATCGGTAGTACCGAGACCCCTCGACGGGCACGCCCAGGGCGCGGGCCAGTCGGTCGGGTCGGTCGGTCGCCGGACGCAGGCCGCCGTGGTCGTCGATGCCGGTGTTGATCGATCGCGGGCGCTTCCCGAGGATCACGCTGGACGACCGGGAGAGCACCAGGCTCGTCGGTCCCTTGTTCGGGACCCACACGGAATCGACCTCCGTTTTCGGCACGGTGATCGTCCGCAGCGGTCGGCGGACCGAGATGGTGCCTGCCAGGTGGTCGATGACCACCTGGCGTCGCAGCGCATCGAGCAGGAGGTGGACGCCGACGATGCCGAAGAGCGCCAGCCAGGGGTCGTGGCGCGTCGCCGTCGTCGCGATGGCCAACCCCGCGAGGCCCCAGCACAGGTAGATGACCGTCCCGAGCAGGGTCCGTCGAAACACCTCTCGCTCGAGCCCGGGTACGTCGGTCACGTGTCACCATCGGCCGGTCGGCTCGCGATTCGCGAACGTCCGCGAACCGGACACCTCGGTCACCCGGGATTACCCTCGGGACACGACCGTCGTCTCGGGCTACGGCGGTCCGGCGAGAGGGGTGTCGAGTGGGCGAGCGGCGTTCGCTGGTGGACCTGGTCGGTGACGACGGGGGGTGGCCGCTGGTCGAGGCCTCGCCCGACGGCGTGATCGTGGTGGACCACGACGGCCAGGTCGTCTTCTCCAACCCGGCCGCCGGTTCGCTGTTCGCCGCGCCCGACCAGGAGCTGGTGGGCCGCCCCGTGGACGACCTCCTGCCCGACGAGCACCGGTCCCGGCACCGGGCCCATCGCACGCGCTACCGGGCCGATCCCCAGGTGCGGCTCATGGGCGCGGGGCTCGAGCTGGAGGCCCGGCGGCTCGACGGCGAGGACTTCTTCGCCGAGATCGCCCTCAGCCCGATCGAGCTCGGTGGGCAGCGGTTCACGATGGCGTCGGTGCGCGACATCAGCGAGCGGGTGCTGGTGGAGGACCACTTCCACCGGGTGGTGGCCACCATGGACGCCAGCGACGACGCCATGTTGATCTTCGACGCGGAGACGCTGCGCTTCTCCCACGTGAACGAGGGGGCCGTCCGGCTGCTCGGCTATGCGGCTGACGACCTCCTCACGATGACGCCGGTGCACCTCAACCCGTACACGAGCGAGGCCGACTACCGCGAGCTCGTGGGGCACCTGCTCGACAACCCGGCCGAGAGCCTGCGCCGCCAGACCCAGATGCTGCGCAGCGATGGCATGGAGGTGCCGGTCGAGAAGACCTACCGGGCCGCCGGCGTGGCGCGCGACGGCACGCGATGGGTGGTGTCCCTGGCGCGCGACATCACCGACCGGCTCGCGGCCGAGGCCGAGATCCGCGAGAGCCAGGACGCGCTCGTGGAGGCGCGGTCGCACCTGGCGCTGGTGGAGGACCGGGACCGGATCGCCCGAGACCTGCACGACACCGTGATCCAGCGCCTGTTCGCCGCCGGCCTCGGGCTGCAGTCGCTGGTGGCCACCACCGACGACCGCGTGAAGGCGAAGCTCGAGCAGACCATCGACGACCTCGACGAGACCATCCGCGAGCTGCGGGCGGCGATCTTCTCGCTGCGGGTGAAGGACAAGGTCGTGATCGGGCTGCGGAACCGGTTGGTGGACGTGGTGGCCGAGGCCGGCGGTGCCATGCGCGCCGACCCGCGCATCAGCTTCGAGGGCCCGATCGACTCGCTGCCCCCCGCCATCGCCGACCACCTCGTCCCCACCCTGCGCGAGGCCCTGACCAACATCGCCAAGCACGCCCACGCCGACGACGTTCGGGTGTCGCTCGTGGTGGGCGACGAGGTGTGCCTCGAGGTGGTCGACGACGGGGTGGGCACCACCGGTGACGTGGCCGGCGGCCAGGGCCTGGCCAACATGGCCCAGCGCGCCGAGGAGCTCGGCGGCACCGCCACCATCGCCCCCGACCCCGACGGCGGCACCCGCCTCACCTGGGTGGTGCCCCACGGCGGGAACTGACCACGGTCCGACGACCGCCGTTGGTCCCTACCGGCCATCCGGAGCTGGTGCCACGCTTCGATCGTGAGGCGCACGGATGGGCGTTGGTCGAAGATCGCTGCGGTCGTGGCCGGGCTGGGCCTGCTCGTCGGTTGCAGCGACGAGGGTTCGCCGCCGCCATCCACCACCTCCACCGCCGCGCCATCGTCGGCGGGCGTGCCGGCGGCGGTCGAGTCGCCGTTGCGCGAGGCGGTCGAGAGCTATGGCGCCCCTGGTGGGATCGCGCTGCTGCGTCACGGCAACGAGCGGTGGGGCGTGGCCGTGGGCGCGTCCGTGGACGGCGGAGACCCGGCATCTCCCGACATGACCTTCCGCATCGGCAGCATCACCAAGCCCATCGTGGCGATCCTCGTGCTCGATGCCGTCGACCGGGGGCTGGTGGGGCTCGACGACGAGGTGGACGACCTGGTTCCCGGCGCCATCCGGCCCGACCCACCGGTGACCGTTCGGATGCTGCTCGACCACACGAGCGGGATCGCCAACACCGATGACCTGGATCCCGCGTCGGATGGCGCGCGCCTCTCCGATCCCGACCTCGTGGCCGAGTTCCAACGGTTCGGTGCCGCCTACCTCGACGGCGAGCCGGTCGTCGCGTCGGATGGCCTCCTGGTGGGCCTCGCCGAGACCCACGACCGGTACTTCGCCCCGGGTGCCGGCTTCCACTACAGCAACACGAACTACCAGCTCGCGGCCATGGTCCTCGAGGCGGCGACCGGACGCTCGCTCGCCGACCTGATCGACGAGCGGATCGCCGAACCGCTCGGCCTCGAGCACGTGTGGCTTGCCCCTGCGGATCCGACCCCACCGGATCTCCACGGCCACGCCCTCGACGGGGCAGGCGAACTGGTGGACGTCACCGACGACCTCTCCACGTTCGGCAACGGCGGTAGCGGTGGTGTGGTGGCCGACGCCGCAGACCTGCTCTCCCTCCTCCAGGCCCTCGCGTCCGGTCGGCTGCTCCCGGCCGCTCTCGTCGCGGAGATGGAGCGACCGACCCCGCAATCCGACAGGAGCTACGGCCTGGGCCTGGTCACCTATCGCTTCGCGTGCGGCACCTTCGTCGGTCACGAGGGCGCCGTGAACGGGACCGCATCGATCGCCCTGACCGATGAGCAGGGCGAGGACGGTGTCGTGATCGTCCTCGATCGCTACGACGAGCCGGGCCCCGACCTCGCTGCGGTCGCCGAGCAGGTGGTCTGCTCGATTCCGGGAGCTTGATCGCCTCGACCCACCCGATCGGGGGAACCGGGGTCGGCGTGGAATGCCGATCGTGCCGCGTCCGGTTGTAGATCGTGCGCACGCACAGGAGGGACCCGTCGAGGTCACTGCGGGCGCACGGCGACGGAGGAAATCGTGACCAAGATCATCAAGGGTGGCCTCAGCGCGGCCACGCTCGTGGTGGTGCTCGTCCTGGCGATGGGCGCCGCGCAGCACTTCTCGCTGTTGCCGCACCTCGGCAACCCGATCAAGGAGAAGGAGGTGGACCGGACCGGTCCGGCGATGCTCAGGTCGCTGTCGGACCTGTCGGACTACCACGCCTCCACCGCTGAGTTCTCGGTGAACGTCGACCTCGACAAGGACGTGCAGTACGTCCCGAGCGTGGTGGCCGGCGAGCACGTCATCTACCAGGCCGTGGGGTCGGCCGACGGCGTGGTCGACCTGTCTGGGCTCGACGCCACCACCGTCGACATCGGTACCGACCACCGGGTGACGGTGACGGTCCCGCACGCCACGGTGGGCCCGGTGACGCTCGACCTCGAGCGCTCGAAGGTGGTGTCTCGCAAGCGCGGCATCATCAACCGCTTCACCTCGGTGTTCAACGACAGCCCCACCAGCGAGAAGGGCGCCCAGCTCGCCGGTCGTCGCAAGCTGGCGGCGGCGGCGATGGAGTCGGAGCTGCGGACCCGGGCCGAGCGCAACACCAAGGTGTTCCTCACCCAGCTGCTCGAGGGGGCCGGTGCCACGAAGGTCACCGTCCGCTTCGCCGACTCGCCGGCCTGACCGAGGTCGCCCAGCCACGGTTCGTGATTCCCCCAGGTGGGGGACCACGACGGCGGCGTCGGGCGGGTACGAGGACCACGGGGGAGGCACCCCGCCTGGCGGACCCACACCGCTCAGGCGGGGTTCCCCCTTCTTCCGGTCAGAACGCCGAGCCGGCGGGGTTCGGCGGGGGCTCCCAGGTGCGAGACCGCTCGTCGATTCGACGCCAGGCATCGCCGTGCACGGGCCACGGGTGCGGCAGCTCGTCGGATCGTTCGGCGTGGTGTCGGGCCCGTTCGACGTCGCCGGCGTCCACGTGGGCCCGGGCGCACAGCGCGTGGAACGTGCCGCGGTCGTTGCCGAGGGCATCGTCGCCCAACGTGACCACGTGCTCGAGCACGTCGATGACCTCGGGTCCTCGGCCGACCACGGCCAGCACGGCGGCGCGGGTGCCGCGGTAGAGGAGGCTGTCGGGGTCGGCCGCCACCGCCGCCTCGGCCAGGCTCAGCGCCTCGGCGTAGCGCCCGTCGATCAGCTGGATGGCCACCGCCCAGGCGACCAGGTTCTGCAGTCGGGCGGTGGCGGTGGGGTCGCCGCGCTGCTCGGCGTCGGCCAGGGCCCGGTCGGCCCACTCGAGTGCCTCGGCGCCCTGGCCCTGCCACAGCAGCCGGTAGGCGTGCTCGCCGAGCTGGACGTCGGCGTGGTGGCTGCCGTCGTCGACCCGACCGGTGCGGGCGAGGACCCTGGCCCGGTAGGTGGCACCGTCGATGCCGGCGTCGTGGAGGACCTTCCACCCGATGGAGCCCCCGACGTCGATGAGCCCGAGCACCAGGTGCTCGGTGCCGACGTGGTCGTCCTTCAGCCCGAGCGAGGCGCGCACCGCAGCCGTGACGGCCCGCTTGGCCTCGGGGGTGAAGGGAAGGTGGCCGACCTGCGCGGGCCCGATGCGCACCTGACCCGCGCCGATCGTGCCCGCGGTGGCCACCGGTGACACCCCGAGCTCGGTG
>JAHBSN010000256.1 GCA_019639095.1 Actinomycetota bacterium | reverse complement strand
GCCCATGAACGGGATCGAGCCGCCCTCGCCGAGGGCGCAGGCGGGGCGGCCGAAGGTGGCCTCGCTGGCGGTGGCCATGGCCGCGCCGAGCCACGGGGCGGTGGCCGGAGCGTCCCACCCCGACTCGGCGCCGTGGGCGGTGGCGGTGACCTTGGCCGGCGGGTGCGGCTCGGCGGTGAGGGCGGCCACCACGGCCCGGCCGGCGGTAGCGGCGTCGACGGTGGGCGGCAGGCGGAACGACAGGGCGAGCGTGGTCGACGGGCGCAGGACGTTGCCGGCGGTCTGGGTGGGCGGCAGGCCGTCGGCGCCGATCACGGTGAGCGTGGGCTCCCAGGTGCGGGCGCCGAGCTGGGCGGCGGGCTCGCTGGAGGGGATGCGCGGCCCGGCACCGGGCGCGTAGGGGTAGACGTCGGTGAGGGCGGAGCCGAGCTCGTCGGCCACCGCGGCGATCTCCGAGCGGCGGCCCGGCGGCACGTCGGCCCACAGCTCGGGCAGGAGGATCTCGCCGGTGTCGGGATCCTCCACGCGATCGAGCAGGCGACGGGCGATGCGGAACGAGTCGGGGACCACGCCGCTGGAGCTGCCCGAGTGCACGCCCTCGGTGAGCACCTCCACCGTGAGCTCCACGTCGAGCAGGCCGCGCAGCGACGTGGTGGTCCACATGCGGTCGTAGTCGCCGCAGAACGAGTCGAGGCAGACCACCAGGCTCGGCGTGCCCAGGCGCGGAGCCAGGTGCTCCACGTAGGCGGGCAGGTCGGGGCTGCTCGACTCCTCGCTGCACTCGATCAGCCCCACGAGCCGGGCGTGGGCGCCGCCGCCGGCCTGCACCGCCTCGATGGCGGCGATCGACGCGTAGGCGGCGTAGCCGTCGTCGGCCCCGCCGCGGCCATAGAGGCGATCGTCGACCACCACCGGCTCCCACGGGCCGAGCCCCTCGCGCCAGCCGACCATCGGCGGCTGCTTGTCGAGGTGGCCGTAGAGCAGGACGGTGTCGTCGGGCGATGCGGCCGGGTCGGTGGCGGGGACCTCGAACCACAGCACCGGCGTGCGGCCGGGGAGGCGGACCACCTCCACCTCGAGGCCGGCCACGGGCCGCGAGCGGGCCCAGTCGGCGGCCGACGCCACCACGGCGTCGAGGTGGCCGTTGGCCTCCCAGTCGGGGTCGAACGCCACCGATAGCGCCGGCACCCGGATGTAGGCCTCGAGGGCGGGCTGGATGTGGTCGTCCCAGGCGCGGCGGGTTCGGGCGACGGTGTCGGCGGGGTCCAGGGCCATGGTGGGCAGTGTCGCAGGCCGACGTGGTGGAATGGTCCGGTCCCCACCCCGGACGAGCAGGAGCAGGCGAGTGCGCAGACCATCCCCCCAGCGGCGCCTCGTCGCCGTGGCGCTGGCCGGCGCCGCCCTCCTCGGCGCCTGCGGGGTGGAGGCCACCGGCGACAGCCCGGCGGTGGTGGGCCAGCGGCGCGACGCGCCCACCAACACCGACATCGTCGGCTCCGACATCGCGCCCACGTCGTCCACCACCCCGCCCACCACCGAGCCGCCGCCGCCCGACATCGAGGTGATCGGGACCGACGGCTCCGACGTGAACACCATCGCCGCCAACGCCATCGAGGACCTGCAGTCGTTCTGGGCCGACGAGTTCCCCAAGGTGTACGGCGACCCCTACGAGCCGGTGGCCGGTGGCTTCTACGCCATGGACTCCGGCACCGATCCCCGCACCCTGCCGTGCGGCGTCACCGACGTGGAGGAGGCGCTGAACAACGCCTTCTACTGCCCGCCCGACGACGCGGTGGCCTGGGACCAGGAGTTCCTGATGCCCGACCTCGCCGACCAGTTCGGCGACTTCACCGTGGCCGTGGTGCTCGCCCACGAGTGGGGCCACGCCATCCAGGCGCGAGCTCAGGTCGACGAGCCCACGGTGATCCTCGAGCTCCAGGCCGACTGCTTCGCCGGCGCGTGGGTGGCCCACGTCGACGCCGGCGAGGGCACCCGCTTCTCGCTCAACACCGAGGAGCTCGACCTCGCCCTCGCCGGCATCCTCTCGCTGCGCGACGCGCCGGGCTCGTTGGCCGACGATCCCAACGCCCACGGCTCGGGCTTCGACCGGGTGGGCGCGTTCCAGGAGGGCTTCGAGGACGGCGCCTCGCGCTGCGCCGAGTACACGGTGGGCGACCCGTCCCCGTACCAGTTCCCCTTCAGCGCCCAGGACGAGGTCACCGGCGGTGACCTGCCCTTCGGTGAGACCACGGGCGCCGACGGCGAGCCGGTCGAGGGCATCGACACCCTCGCGTTCGAGTCGCTCGAGGCCTACTGGGCCGACGCCTTCCCCACGATCAGCGGCGGCGACGCATGGGATCCGCTCGACGACCCGATCGGGTTCAGCCCCGACGACCCGCCGGACTGCAACGGCACGCCGGTGGAGGACTACCGCCTCTTCCTCTGCGTGCCCGACCGCTACGTCGGCTTCGACGCCGAGGAGACGCTGCCGCAGGCCTACGAGCTCGGCGACTTCGCCGTCGGCACGCTGTTCGGCACCCAGTACGGCCTCGCCGTGCAGAACGAGCTCGGGCTCGAGGCCGACAGCGAGGTGCAGGCCACCCTCTGGGGCGACTGCTACGCCGGCGCCTGGGCCGGCGCCCTGCTGCCCGAGGAGCTCGACCAGGAGGAGTTCCCCTACGTGCTCGGCCTGTCGCCGGGCGACCTCGACGAAGGAGTGTCCGTGCTGCTGTCGTTCCGCACCGAGTCCGACCGGGACCGCCAGGGCCCCGGGTTCGTCCGGGTGAAGGCGTTCCGGGCCGGCGTGATCCGCGGGCCCGAGGTCTGCGCCGACATCGAGGCCCCCTGATGGGCGCCCCCGGGCTCGACCCGACCAAGGTCGACCGCCTGTTGGCTCGCGTCCGGCGCGAGGTCGACGCGGGGCTGTCGCCCGCCGTGCAGATCGCCATCGGCTACCAGGGGGAGGTGGTGCTCGACGAGACGTTCGGCGCGCCGGCCGACTCGCGCTTCGTGGTCTTCAGCGCCACCAAGGGCCTCGTGGCCGGGGCGTTCTGGCAGCTGATCGACCGGGGCGACGTCGACGTGACGGCGCCGGTCGCGTCGTACCTGCCCTCGTTCGCCACCAACGGCAAGGACGTGGTGACGGTGGAGCAGGTGCTCACCCACACCGGCGGGTTCCCCTACGCGCCGCTCGGGCCGCCGGCGTGGGGCACCCGGGAGAGCCGCCTGGCCGCGTTCGAGCGCTGGCGGCTCACGCTCGACCCCGGGACCATGTTCATGTACCACCCCACGGCGGGGCACTGGGTGCTGGCCGAGATCATGGCCGAGGTCACCGGCACGCCCTACGACGAGCTCATCGTGGAGCTGGTGACCGACCCGCTCGGGCTGCCCCGGCTGCTGGCGATCCCGGTGGACGAGCAGGACGGGATCGTCGACTGCGTGGGCATCGGCGCCCCGCCCACGCCGGCGGAGATGAAGGAGGCGTTCGGCTTCGAGGTCGACATCAGCGCGCTGATCCCGCCCGACGTGGCGCTCGGCGCGCTGCTCTCGCTGAACGACCCCGACGCCCGGGCCATCGGCCTGCCGGGCGGCGGCGGCATCATGCGCGCTGCCGACCTCGCCCAGCTGTACCAGGCATACCTGCACGACCCGAAGGGCATGTGGTCGCCCGAGGTGCTGCGCGCCGGTACGGCCGAGGTGCGGGTGTCGCTGCCCGACCTGTGGGGCGCCCCGTCGAACCGCACGCTCGGCCTGGTGCTCAAGGGCGACGACGCAGCTGCGGGCCGCCGGGGCTTCGGCCGCACCGCGTCGGCTCGGGCGTTCGGGCACAACGGCGCCGGCGGCCAGCTCGCCTTCGCCGACCCGGAGTCGGGGCTGAGCGTGGGCTACGTCACCGCCGGCCTCGACCAGCACCTGATCCGCCAGAACCGCCGCGACACCGCCATCGCCTCCCTGGCCGCCGACCTCCTCCCCGACTGACCCCACCCCCTGCGAATGTGCGGTACCCAGGCCGCGTTCCTGTCGATCTCGCGCGTGAAGTTCGCCGAGGCAGCGTCCTGCTGACCGCCCACGCCGGCTCCCAGCGCCGAGCTCACCCCTGCGAACGTGCGGTACCCAGGCCGCGTTCCTGTCGATCTCGCGCGTGAAGTTCGTTGGGTCGGCGGGCGGGTCGCAGGCGAGACTGCCGACGTGGACGAGCGGCCGTGGCGGATCGATGCGGGGCTGGCGGGCGATCTGGCGGCGGCGCTGTGGTGGGACCCCGAGGACGGAGCCGAGGCGCTCGCCGCGCAGCTGCCGGCGCTGGTGCCCGCCGGGTCCACCGCCAAGCTCGCCACCGTCGCCCGAGGCGAGGTGCCGCCCGGCGCCGACGTCGACGAGCTCGCCGTGGCGCTGCTCCGGCACCAGCACGCGCTCGAGTCGGCGACCGATGAGCCGGTGCGGATGCCGTCGTACTCGTGCTGGGTGTTCACCACGGTGATGGCGGCCCTGCTCGACTGGGCGGAGATCGGTCCGGTGCAGGTGGCGGCGGTGCGACGGGTCGACGACCGGGCGCCAGTGGTCGACTTCCACGCCGCCGTGGTGGTGGGCGACGGCCCGTCGCCGCTGGTCTGCGATCCCTACTTCGGCACCGCGGTGGAGCTCCCGGCCGACGTCGGCCCGACCAACGTCGCCCGCAACCAGACCGCGGCGGCCACCGCCTACCGGGGGGTCGACGGCGCCTGGTACGTCGACGCCCAGATGTCGCGCTGGGAGCACGGCTGCACCTACCGGTCGGTGGGCCCGGCGCTCGATCGGGGCGACGTGCGGGCGTTCTGCGCGATCTCGGCCACCCACTCCGGGGTGCCCTCCCGCGGCTACGCCCGCCTCCACGGACCGGGCCGGGTGACCGACCTCGTGGCCCACGTCGACGGCGTGCAGGCCACGGCGGGCTCGTGGTCGCAGGACGAGGACGGCCAGGTCACCGAGCGGTCCGAGCTGTGCGCCACCTGGGCAGAGGCGGTCGACGTCTTCGCCGCCTGGACCGGCGTCCGCATCGTCTGACCTGCTCACCGAACCGGTCGAACGCCGTCGAACCTCACGCGCGGAATCGGCGCGAACGCGGCCTGGGCACCGCACGTTCATCGAGGGTGGCCGACGTCGAACCTCACGCACGGAATCGGCGCGAACGCGGCCTGGGTACCGCACATTCGACCGGGTGGGGTGGTCGGGAGGGGGGTGGGGGCGTGGCAGACTCGACGGTCCCATGACCCGGACCATCCGCCTGCGACCCTGGCAGAAGACGGCTCTGGAGAAGTTCGTGGCCTCGGACTCGGCCGACTTCCTCACCGTGGCCACCCCGGGTGCCGGCAAGACCACCTTCGCCCTCACCGCGGCCCGCCACGTGCTGGCCGAAGACCCGCGTCGCCGCCTCGTGGTGGTGGCCCCCACCGCCCACCTCAAGGTCCAGTGGGCCCGGGCCGCCGCCGCCTTCGCCCTCCACCTCGACCCGGCCTGGGCCGCCATCGACGGCCGCCTGCCCGCCGACATGCACGGCATCGTCACCACCTACCAGCAGGTGGCGTCGAGCGCCACGGTGCTGGCCGACGTGTCCCGCGACGCCTTCGTGATCTTCGACGAGATCCACCACGCCGGCGACGACCGGGCGTGGGGCGAGTCGATCCGCGTCGCCTTCGAGGGCGCCGCCCGCCGCCTCTGCATCTCGGGCACGCCCTTCCGCAGCGACACCCGGGCCATCCCGTTCGTGCGCTACGTGCTCGACGAGGCCCAGTCCGACTTCGACTACGGCTACGGCGAGGCGCTCGCAGACCGCCGGGTGGTGCGCCCCGTCTACTTCCCCCGCACCAA
>JAHBSN010000255.1 GCA_019639095.1 Actinomycetota bacterium | reverse complement strand
CGCGGCGAGCGCGCCGACGGCGAGACGGGTGGATCGGTGCATGAGGTCCCCTTCGTGCAGCGCCGACCGAGCCGCCCCCGGCCGACCCCGCCACCCTAGGACCCCCTCCCCGCCGAATGTGCGGTACCGGAGCGACGTTCCTGCCGATCTCGCGCGTGAGGTTCGCAGGGGTGGGCCGCTCACTCCACGACGCGCAGCGTCGACGGCAGATCCATCCGCCGCAGCCGACGGACCGTGAGCAGCGGCGCCACCGCCACCGCCACCACCCCGAGCACGGCCGCGGTGACGTAGGTGGACACCCCCACCACGGGCTCGACCGCCAGGTCGGGCAGCGTGGTGGGCAGGAGCGTGCCCGTGATCCAGCCGAGCAGCCCCAGCCCGAGGCCGATCCCGACGGCGGTGGCCACCACGCCGATCAGGGCGCTCTCCACCACGAGCTCGAGCACCACCGTCCGCAGCGGCACGCCGAAGGCGAACATCGTGGCGTGCTCGCGGCGGCGCTCGTCGGACCCGATGCTCGTGGAGTTGAAGGCGATGAGCACGGCGAGGACCAGCACGGTCTCCTGCACCACGTCCAGCACCGAGGCGGCTTCGTCGATGGCGTCGCGGATGGCGTCCACCACCGCCCGCACGGGCTGCACCGACGCCACCCCCGCCGTCTCGAACACGGCGTGGCGCACCGCGTCGCCGTCGGCCCCCGGCGCGAGCCCCACCTGGGCCGTGTTCACGATGCCGTCGAGGTTCATGAGGTCGGCGGCGCCGAGGTCGAGGTAGGCGAGGAAGCGATACGGGTTGGGGTGGATGCCGTCCACCCGGATCGGCGACTCCTCCCATCGGTACCCGGTCCCCTCCCGCACGGGGTGGCGGAAGTGGACGCGGTCCCCCACCCCGACGCCGAGGTCAGAGGCCGCCTTCGACGAAATCACGAGGCCACGGTCGCCCGACGCCACCCTGCCCTCCACGGCCGTCGGCGCCCACAGGTCGCTGTCGAGGTCGATCACCTCGACGAGCACGTCCAGGGAGCCCTCGTCGGTGCGGAGGCGACCGCCCACCCGCAGGCCGGGCTCGACCATCGCGACCCCGTCGATGCCGGCGAGGGCGCCGAGGGTCGGGTCCGCCGCGGTGGTGAAGCCCGACAGGTCGACGGCGAGGCGATCCGGCGACGTGGCCAGCACCTCCGCCTCCCCACGGTCGACGGTGGCCACGAACGAGTCGAGCATGCCGATCACGCCGATGAGGGTCGCGATGACCGCGCTGATCGCGAGGGCGGTGAGCACGGTCCGCCGCAGGTTGCGCACGACGTTGCGGGCGGGAAGCCGGACCAGGCTCCCACCCGGCAGCCGCTCGCCCAGCTGGACCCGGCGTCCGTGGCGGCGCCCCGCCCGAGGGCGGGTGACGATGGCGTCCACCGGCCGCACCCGCACCGCCCGCACCACCGGGATGAGGGTGGCCACGAAGGTGAGCACGAAGCCGAGCGCCACCCCACGGGCGAACGTGCCCGGCTGGAACGGCGTCTCCCACACCGGCATCGGGAAGAACCCCTGGTTGATCTCGGACACCCACGCGCCGATCCCGAGCCCGGCGGCGGCGCCGAGGGCCACGCCGCCGAGGGCGATCTGCGCGCCCACGAGGATCGGCCGCAGGGCGATGGTGGCGGTGGGGGTGCCGAGCGCCATGGCGATGCCGATCTCGCGGCGCTGCGCCTCGATGATGCGGCTCGTGAGGGTGAAGGCGGCGAACGCCGCACCGACCATGAGCAGGACGGCGAAGATCGTGACGAGCCGCTGGTCGCCCTCGATGTCGCGGTACATCATCCCGCGGGCCCGCTCGTCGGCGAGCGGGGTGACGGTGACCGCGGCGTCGGGGAGGGCCGCGGCCAGCGCGTCCTCCAGTTCGGCGCGGGCCCGTTCGGGCGGCGCTCCGGGTGCGAGGCGAACCCCGGCCTCGTCGACCCGGCCGGCCTGACCGGTGAGGTCGCCCACCGTCTCGTTCGACGCGTAGAGCACCGCGAACCCGCGCTCGCCCATGAGCAGGTTCGTGTCGGTCACCACCATGAAGTACTGCGGCGACATCCCCGTGCCCACCCACCGCAGCTCCCGGTCACCGGCCAGCGCCAGGGTGCCGGAGCTGGGGAGGTCCCAGGTGTCGGCGAAGTGGCGGTCGAGGATCACCGCGGGCTCGCCGCGGTCGGCCTCGCCCAGGGCCCGCCCGCCGGCCACGTCGATCGGGTCCGTGGTCGGGCCACCGTCGGCCAGGTCGACCCCCACGAGTCGGCCCGGCACCAGCAGGTCGCCGCCCGGGCGCTCGATCTTCACCTGCGTGGCCGCCACGAGGCGCTCGGTGACGTCGGCGAACCGGTCCGGGTGGCGGGCGGCGTGCACCGCGGCGGCCAGGGAGCCGGCGGGCACCGTCGACCCGGTGGAGAGGGTGACCAGCAGGTCGTGGCTGTCGAGGGCGGCGTAGCTGGCGTCGTAGTTCGCGCGACGCCACTGCGGCATGCTCCCGAGCCCGGTGTAGACGCCGGCACCGAGGGCCACGATCAACGAGATCGCCACCACCTGCATCCAACGAGCCCGCAGGTCCCGCCACGACCACCGCAACCAGGTGGCCCACCCGCCCGGCATCACCGGAGACCCCTCACCAGCGGAGGTCGGCCACCGGCACGCGCCCGCCCGCCGGCGGACCGTCGCCCAGCACCCGACCGCCGCTCAGCTCCACCACCCGATCCGCCATCCGGGCGATCTCGCGGTTGTGGCTGACGAGCAGGACCGACCGACCGGCGTCGGCCGCCTGCTCGGCCAGCAGCTCGAGGATCTGGCGTCCCGTGTGGAAGTCGAGCTCCCCGGTGGGCTCGTCGGCGAGGATCACGGGGTTGCCCGTGGCGAGCGCCCGGGCGATCGCCACCCGCTGCTGCTCGCCGCCCGACAACATCCCGGGGAAGTGTCCGGCGCGATCGGCGAGCCCCACCCGCTCGAGCACCTCGCGGGAGGCGGCAGCCGCGTCGGGCCGCCGGGCCACGTCGGCGCCGAACCGCACGTTCTCCAGCGCGGTCAGCGACGGGAACAGGTTGAACGTCTGGAAGACGAACGTGACCGTCGACCGCCGGTACGCGGCCAGGGCGGCGCGCGAGGTGGCGGTGAGGTCCTTCCCGGCCACCCGGATGGTCCCCGAGGTCGGCACGTCGAGCGCTCCCACCAGGTTGAGCAGGGTGGTCTTGCCGCAGCCGGAGGGTCCGAGCACCACCACCAGCTCGCCCGCGTCCACCTGCAGGTCGACGTCGGCGAGGGCCGCCACCGTGCCGCCGCCGGTCTCGTACTCCCGGCCCACGCCGTCGAGCTCGATCACCCGCCCATCATCGGGTTGGAGCCGAGACGAGGCCAGGGCCGTTGGTCACCCGAGGGCGCGCAGCGCCTCCACCAGGTGCTGCGTGCCGGCCCACTCGCCGTCGGTGGGCACGAGGGCGGCAGCCGCGTCGGACACCTGGCGCTTGGTGGTGGCCACCACCTCGGGCCGCCGGCTGCGGACGACCCCGGCGAGCTCCTCGGCGGCGGGCACCTGCTCCCCCACCGCGACCACCCGGTTGAGCAGGCCCATGGCGAACGCCTCGGCGGCGGGCACGCGCCGGCCGGTGAGCACGAGCTCGGTGGTGCGGGCCGGGCCGATCTCGCGCACGAGCCGGGGCACGCCGCTCCACGCCAGGGGGATCCCAAGCTCCACCTCGGGCAGGGAGAACCAGGCGTCGTCGGCGGCCACGCGCAGGTCGCAGCACAGCGCCAGCACGAAGCCCCCACCCACGCACGGTCCCTGCACCGCGGCGATCGTGACCGCCCGCATGCCGGTGATCGCCTCGGCCATGGCGGCGCCGAGCTCGGGGGTGCGCACCGTGGGGTCGGCCGGCGGACCGGACAGCTCCCGCAGGTCGAACCCCGCCGAGAACGCCCGGCCGGCACCGCTCACGATCACCGCGGCGGCTCCCGTGGCGTCGAACCAGGCGGCCGCCTCCACGAGCTCGCCCAGGGCCGCCGAGCCGATGGGATTGAGGCGATCGGGCTGGTGCAGCGTGAGGCGCCCGAGGGTGCCCTCGATGCCGACGCGGAGGGTCTCGAACGCCGGAGGCTGGGGGTCGGACATGGCCGGCAGGGTAGGTCGGGCGAGCGGGGCGGTCCTACGGCGGCGGGAAGCGCCGCAGGTACTCGGCCGAGCCGAGCAGCCCGGCCACCGCCGAGGCGCTCGGCGTGCCGCTGCGGATGCGGCCCGACCAGGTGGCCAGCTCCGAGGCGGAGGGGCTGCGCCGAAGCAGGGCGAACCAGATCGCCTGCACGTTGGACTCGACCTTCACCCGGCCACGGTGCTCCTGGCTGTCGGCCACGCGCAGCACGTAGGCGGCCCTGGTGGTCCCGGTGGACAGCCGCTGCACCCCGTCGGCCACCTCTGGCGGCTGGGCCTCGCGCCCGAGCAGGTCGCGGTAGAGCGCCCGGACCAGGTCGGCGTCACCGAGGCCGCCGTAGCGACGGGTGAACGCCGGGACGGTGGCGAGCTCGGCAGCCATCGCGTCGAGCTTCACGCCGCGGTCGCGCTCGGCCACGAGCGCCGTCAGCGCCGCGGTGTCAGGCCAGGCCTGGGTGAAGGCGTGGTGGAGCCGGGCCACGAGCCCGATCCGGTCGTCGACGGGCGCCGAGGCGAGCGCCTCGTCGGCCACCGCGGCCACCGTCCGCTTCGATCGGACCACCTGGCTGGTCCGCTGGGCCGCTTCCGCGTTGGTGGTCCTGCCTCGGGCGTCGACACCGAGCTGGCCGAAGAAGGCCTGCCCCGAGGTGAACGGCTTCCACGTGGCGGGCGAGGCCGCGGCTCGCAGGTCGGCGGCGACGCCTGCTCGCAGGACCGCGAAGCCCGCCCGCAGGCGGTTGCCGGGGCAAGACGTGTAGCTCGAATCGCCGTGGCCCTGGATGCGGGGCAGCACCACCACCTTGCCCTTGGGGTACTTGGTGCTGCCGTTGCTCACGATGCGCACCGGCGACGTGGCGTCGAGGCCGTGGATGGACAGCTTCCAGGCGATGGTCCGGCGCAGCGCGAGCAGCGATGCCGCGCTCGGCGCCGCTGATGGGATCCGCTCGCCGGTCTGGTGCTGGCCGATCAGGGCGATGCCCACGCTGTCGGTGTTGAAGCCCTTGGCGTGCCCGCCCTCGATGGGGAGGTCGATCGAGCCGGAGCGGCCCTGCCAGACGCCACCGAAGCGATCGATCAGGAGGTTGTAGGCGATGTCGCACCAGCCCCGACCGTCGACGTGGAACCGGTACGTGGCGGCCAGGATGCCGGGCACGTCGGAGGGCCGGTAGGCATTCGACTGGTCGGTGTGGTGGACCACCACGAACCGCAGCTGCGGCATGACCTTGGGGGCCTTGGTGCAGCCCGGCTTGTCGGGACGCCATGGGCCCGGCGCCCACTCCGAGCGAGGGTGGATGGCGGGCCCGGCCGCCTCGGCGCCCGCACCCGAGCCCGCCTTGGGCGTCACCCAGCGGCTGGCGGCGAGGCGGAGGTCGCCGAGCTTGCCGTCCTGCACCTGCACCTGCACGCGGCCCACCCCGTCGGGGGCGAGGAAGAGGGGGCCGACCCCGGTGCGCCCGTTGCCGCCGGCGTCGGGACCCTCGTCGGGGTCGGCGCGGTACGTGTTCCACTCGCCCCACCCGCCGTGGCCGTCGGGCACCCGCACCCGCACCGCGCCGTCCGGTGCGCCGGTCCAGGTGAGGTCCACCATCTGGGTGCCGCTCCGCACCCCCACGGTCTTGGTCCACCCGATGCCGGCCGCCGCCCGACCCCGCCCGGCCAGGGCCACCTCCTGCACCTCGAGGTGCCCGGTGCCCGGCT
>JAHBSN010000254.1 GCA_019639095.1 Actinomycetota bacterium | reverse complement strand
ACCCTCGTTGGCGTCCACCGCCACGATGCGGCCGCCGAGGGGGAACCGGGCACCGGCGATGCGGTTCGAGCACCGTCCCACGGTCACGCCGAGGTAGGGGTTGCCCGAGGCGCGGAGCCGCAGGCCCAGGTCCGGTGCCACCAGGTGGACGTCGCCCGGCACGCCGGCGGCGTCGGGCACCACCACCCGGTGCAGGGCGGCCCCCAGCGTGAGGACCTCCACCCGCACCTCCGCGGAACGCAGCTCGATCCGGTGGACGGGCACCGCCGAGCCGCCCGGGCCCGGCCCCGAGCCGACCTCGACGGGTTCGCTCAGCCGCACCCGCCGGCTCCGTCGGCCCACCCTGCCTCGCCGGCGGCGTAGCCGGTGACCACCGTGCCGTCGGTGTCGAAGCGCAGCACCCGGTCGCCCAGGTCGGGTGAGGTCACCACGAGCTGCCGGCCGCCCGGCACGCCTGGGTCGGGGCGCACGGCCACGAAGCCGGGGAAGGTGAACTGGACCTCGACCTCGGTGGACCCGATCCCGAGCCCGTCGTCGGTGCGGACGGCCGGGTTCTCCACGTGCACGGCGCGCACCACGCCGCCGCCGCCCACCGCATCGACGCCCTCCGGCCCGTCGGCCACCACCAGGTCGACGCAGGCGCCGGCGTCATCGGCCCGATCGGCGGCCTCGATGGGCGCGCCGGTGGCGATGGCCACCTCGCCGAAGGGGGCTCCCACCACCAGCGGGCCCATCCCGTCGACCGTGACCGGGTCGGTGGCCGCCACCGGCACGCCGTCGGATCCCGGCACCCACGACGAGCCGTCGAAGGTGAAGGGCTCGTAGACCATCGAACGGGCCTGGCCGGCGCCGTCGGTGCCCACCGACGCCTCGCGGCCGACCGCGAGCGAACCGCCGACCACAGCGGGATCGGCGCCGTCGAGGGGCTGGCCCATCTGCACCACCGCCCCGGCATCGGCGGCCAGCACCACGACCGATCGGACCACGGCGGCGTCGGGGTCGTCGACCACGTGGCAGGCGGCCTCGGCCACCGCCTCGGGCCGTCCGTCGCCGGTGAGGTCGACGAACTGCGGGGCCAGCGGGTCGAGCACCACCGGCCGGTCGTCGACCCCGGGCGAGGGCGCCCCCGGCGCGAGGTCGACCTCGCCGCCGGGGCAGCGCACTCGGTAGGGGCCGGCCGAGAGGTCGGCCCGGCGGAGGTCGAACGGGGTCGACGTGGTGGACGGGGCGAGCGTGGTGGACGACGTGGCCGGAGCTGCCCCGGTGGATGGCCGCCGGCGAGGGCTCGTGGTGGACGACGACGCAGCCGCGTCGTCGCTCGACCCGGACGAGCAGGCGGCGAGGGCCAGCACGCCCACGACGGCGAGGATCCCGGCCCGCCTCGTGGTGCTGGCGCCGGTGTCGCCTCGGACCATGGTGCTCTCCTCGGCGTGGACACCGACCTGTCGTGGCCGCGTCAGCTTCGCACGGGTCCCCGTCGGTCGGGCGGACCGTCGGGCGGCGGGTGGTAGACCGAGCGCACCCGTCGCCCGGCGGGCCGTCCGAGGAGCACGCCATGGCCACCGACCCCACCACCCAGCACGGGACGCCCATCGCCGGCTGGGTCCTGCGGGCCGACCGAGCCGTGTTCGACGTCGCCGCCATGATCGAGGAGTTCGGCCAGGTGTTCCGCCACCCGGTGGCGGCCGGCGAACGGGCCGAGCAGCTGGCCCCGGGCCAGCCGTGCTTCCTGTACGTGACCGACACCTCGCGGGTGGTGGGCATCGGCGCCGTGGGCGAGGTGGTGGCGCCCGTGCTGGTGGCGCCGGTGGACCTCGACGACCCCGACGGGCCCCAGCAGCACTACGCCGAGGTGGAGCTGCTCCCCATCGAGAAGGCGATCCCGCTCACCAAGCTCCGCGACCACCCGGTGCTCGGCGGGAGCGAGATCGTCACCGGGACCGACCTGCCCAACCCGCTGGCCCTCGACCGCGACGAGGTGCGGGCCATCGAGTCGTTCGAGTTCGCCTTCGTGGAGCCCACCGAGGAGCAGGCGGCTCGCCTAGAGGAGGTGCTGGGCGAGGAGGACACCGGCCTGATCTTCCAGGTCGTGGGCGCCGCCCGCAGCCTCGGCGTGCTCGACGACGGCGCCGACGACGAGCTGCTCGCGGTGGTCACCGTGACCGACGAGGGCGCCTTCGAGCTCGGCCGCTTCGAGCAGCTGGCCGACGCCCTCGACCTCGTTCGCCTCCACGCCGCCGACCTCGAGCTGGAGGACCCGGTGGCCGCACCCGACCACGGCCTCCCCGACGCCGATCCGGTGGCGGTGATGCTCGTGGAGGACGGCACGCTGGGCCTCTACCGGGTGGGCCCCGACGCGTTCGACCTCTACGAGCCCGACGAAGCCGGCGACTACTCGGCGGTGGCCCGGTTCCCGTCGGTGGTCGACGCCATCACCGGGATCCTCGAATCGGTCGAGGAGGTCGACGACGACGAGGGCTGAACCCGGCGGGCCAGGACGGCCAGCGCCACCAGCGCCGCCGCCACCAGCACCGCACCGCCGGCGGCGGTGACCCACACGCCCACCCCGCGTCCCTGCACCACCCCCTTCGCCGGCCCGCCGAACGGATCGGCCAGCGAGGAGGTGTCGGCGGCGGCCAGGGCCACGAGCGCCAGCGTGGCCACGCCGGCCGCGAGCCCGCCCCAGGGTGCCAGCCACCGGGCCCGGCCCAGGCGGTGGGCCACCCCCAGCCACGCAGCGGCCACGGCGAGCACGACGGTGACCGCCCCCTCGTGGTCCAGCCCGCCCAGCCCGCCGCCCTTCGAGTGGATGAAGACGGTGGCTGCAGCGGCGCCCGGGCCCGTGAGCGTGATCCACGGCAGCGCCGAGCCGACGGCCACGAGCACCCCTCCGGCCACGAGGGCGCCGCCGAGCCAGGGTGGAACCGGGGCGGCGAGGTTGGGTGCGGTCACGCCCTCCACCCTGCCCCACGGGGGCGCCCGGCGACGGCCACCGGTGCCGTCACCCGTCGAGCGGGCTGACGTGGTGGGGGTCGAGGCGCACCCGGACGCGCGCCCCGACCGGAGGCGGATCGGCGGCGTGGACGGTGAGCCCGACAGGCTCCCCTGCCGGACCCAGCAGCTCGAGCGCCACCGCCGAGGTGGCCCCCCGGAACCGCACGGCGGCGACGGTCCCGTGGAGCACCGGTCCCGGCGCGGCGTCGGGGTCGGCGGCCCGGTCGACGGCGAGCAGGCCGATCGCGGCCTCGCGCACCACCACGGGACCGGTGCCGTCACCCAGGCCGAGGGCCCGAGCCGTGGCCGCGTCGAGCACGTCGTCGTGGCCGAGGAAGCGGGCCACGAACTCGGTGCGCGGGTCGCGCCAGACCTCTGCCGCCGGGCCGTCTCGCTCCACCCGGCCGGCGCGCATCACCACCAGGCGGTCGGCCACGGCGTAGGCCTCCTCCTGGTCGTGGGTGACGTGGATGGCGGCGATGCCGAGGGCGCCGAGCACGCGCCGCAGGTCGCCGGCGAGCCGGTCGCGCAGGGTGCGGTCCAGCGAGCCGAGGGGCTCGTCGAGCATGAGCAGGCGCGGTGCCGGGGCGAGCGAGCGGGCCAGCGCCACCCGCTGGGCCTCGCCGCCCGACAGGGTGTCGACCGAGCGATCCTCGAAGCCCGACAGCCCGACGAGCTCGAGCACCTCGGCCACCCGGGCCCGCCGGGCGGCCACGGCGGCGCCGCGCATCCGGGGCCCGAACGCCACGTTCTCGCCCACCGTGCGGTGCGGGAACAGGGCGTGGTCCTGGAACATCAGGCCGAAGCCGCGCTCGTGGGGCCGGGAGCGGGTGAGGTCGACGCCGTCCCACGCCACCGTCCCGGCGTCGGGCAGCTCGAGGCCGGCCAGCACCCGCAGCAGCGTGCTCTTCCCGCAACCGCTCGGGCCCACCAGCGCCACCACCTCCCCCGGGGCGACGGCCAGCGACACCCCGGCCACGGCGGGCGTGTCGCCGAAGCGCACGGCGAGGCCGTCGGCCACCAGCCCGGGCACGGGGACGGTCACCACCCGAGCGCGTCCCGGGGACGGAGCCGCTCGATCCCGAGCACGCTCACGGCGGTGAGCAGCGCCAGGATCGTCCCGAGGGCCATGGCCTGGCCCCGCAGCGCGGCGCCCGGCTGGCCGAGCAGGCGGTACATCGCCACCGGCACGGTGGGGGCATCGGGCCGGGCCAGGAACGACGTGGCCCCGAACTCGCCGAGGGCGATGGCGAAGGCGAACGCCGCGCCCACCAGCAGCGGTCGAGCGGCCAGGGCGACGTCGACCTCGAGGCGCGCCCGGGTCGGGGTGGCGCCCAGCACCGCCGCCGCCTCACGCTGGCGCGGGTCGACGGCTCGCAGGGCCGGCACGAGCGACCGCACCACGAACGGGATGCCCACCAGCGCCTGGGCGATGGGCACGATCACCGGCGCGGTGCGCAGGTCGAGCGGCGGCGAGTCGAGGGCGATCAGGATGCCGAACCCCAGCGTGACGGCGCTGGTCCCGAGCGGGACCATCACCGCCAGGTCGAGCGCCCGCCCGCGACGCCCGGCGGCCACGACCACCACCGCGGCCACGCCGCCCACCACCACCGCCAGGGCCATGGCCAGGCCGGCGGCGCGCAGCGAGTTGGCCACGGCCTCCCACGGCGCCACGAACAGGCCGCTGCCTCCATGCGCTCCCAGCGCTCGGTAGTTGCCCAGCCCGTGCCCGTCGCCCATCCAGAGCGACCGCTCCACGAGCACGGCGAGGGGGACCGCCACGAGCGCCAGCGCGGAGGCGAGCGCGGCGGCCACCGGCAGCCACCCCCGTGCGCGCCGCGGTCGACGGGGCGGCGACGGTCGGCGGGCGGGCAGGCCGACGGCGGCGCGCGCCTCGAGCACCGACACCACCAGGACGAGCGCGGCCACCGCGAGCAGCTGCACCAGCGCAAGGGCGGCGGCGGTGGCGAGGTCGGTGCGCTGGGTGGCGGCCCGCCAGATCTCGGTCTCCACGGTGGGATGGCCGGGCCCGCCCACGGTGAGGATCACGCCGAACGACGTGAAGCAGAACAGGAAGACGATCCCGGCGGCGCTCCACAGCGCCGGGGCGAGGCGAGGCGCCAGCACCTCCCGCCAGACGCGCCAGCGCGGCGCGCCGAGCACCCGCGCCGCCTCCTCGGTCCGCGGGTCGAGCAGCGCCCAGTAGCCGCCCACCACCCGCACCACCACGGCCACGTTGAGCACGAGGTGGGCCAGGAGGATCGCCCACACCGTGCCCTGCAGCCGCAGGCCGGTGGCCTCCCGTCCGACGCCGACCGCGTCGAACACCGCCTGGAGCGCAGCGCCCACCACCAGGGTGGGCAGGACGAAGGGCACCACCACGAGGGCCCGCACGAGCCGGCGACCGGGCAGGTCGACGCGGGCCACCGCCCACGCCGCCGGCAGGCCGACAGCCAGGGTCAGCACCGTCGACGCCGCCGCCTGCCAGAACGTGAACCACAGCAGCTGGCCGGTGGAGCGTCGGCGCAGCACATCGAGGGCGGTGCCGTCGGCGAGCCCCCGCCCGATGATCGAGGCCACCGGGTAGGCGAAGAAGACCGCGAGGAACGCCACGGGCACCAGCGCCACCGCCGCCCACGCCAGCGCCGCGCCGGCCGGGCGGCGGGGGCGGGGCGACCTCAGCGCAGGACCGTGCGGGTCCACGCCTCGGTCCAGGCGTCGCGCCCGGCCTCGATGTCGGCCGGCGCCATGGTGAGCGGGTGCTCGATCGGTACCCGGTTCGCCTCGAACTCGGCGGGCAGCTCCACGGTGCCGTTCGCCGGCTCCACGAACATGTTGAGCGGGATGTCGGCCTGGAACGTGGGCGACAGCAGGAAGTCCACGAGC
>JAHBSN010000253.1 GCA_019639095.1 Actinomycetota bacterium | reverse complement strand
GTCGTGATGCGCAACTCGAAGGCGTCGCTGCGACGGCGGCCGGCTGGGGTTGTCACCCGTCTGACGTGGGACGCCTGGCCGCACGACTGGAAGCCGTCCGCAGCGTTCTCGCTGGGAGGTCACGCCATCGAGATCGTGCCGACCGACCGGTCTCAGGTGGTTGCGGCCGATGACGCGATCCGGAGGTGGAGATCAAACGCCTGAACCTTCGGCGTGCTGCCAGCCGGGCATCGGTTCGGTGGACGACGATCGGGCCGGCCCTGGCGGGCCGGCCCGATCGCTCACCTGGTGGTCGGAACCGGCGTCGATCCGGTGACCTACCGCTTTTCAGGCGGTCGCTCTGCCAACTGAGCTACCCGACCCTGGTGTTGCCCGGCGACCGGTGAACCGATCGCCGGAGCGGTCCCGACGGGATTTGAACCCGCGACCTCCGGCTTGACAGGCCGGCGTGCACTCCAAACTGCACCACGGGACCCAGATACCACGACCTCCGAGGAGGCCGGGACCCCACTCCGTTGCCGGAGCGGGGGCGACGCTACCGGTCCCCGTCGCCGAGCCGCAAACGGACTGGGGCCGACCCCGTCAGCGGGGCAGCTCCGGCGGGTCGGGGTTTCGCAGCCACTCGTCGGCCCAGGCGTCGACGTCGGCGTCGGTGACCTTCCGGGCCAGGGCCAGGAAGTCCTCGGTGGTGACCGACCGACCCCGGTTGTCGGCGAACCAGCGGCGGAGCAGCTCGAAGAAGTCGTCGTCGCCGGCCTCGAGCCGCAGGGCGTGCAGCGCTCGGGCGCCGCCCTCGTAGACGGCGCCGTCGAAGGTGGCCGCCGCCTCGGGGTCGAGCACGGCCAGCCCCCCGGCCGAGGGCACCCCACGCCCGTCGCTGAGCTCGCGGACCGAGCCCTCGCCCTGGGACTCGCGCCACAGCCAGTCGGCGTAGGTGGCGAAGGACTCGTTGAGCCAGAGGTCCTGCCAGCGTGCCGGGCTGACGGCGTTCCCGTACCACTGGTGCGCCACCTCGTGGGCCAGCGCCCACGCGTCGCCGCCCCGGAACGCGTCGGACCCGAACAGCGGGCGCGTCTGGGTCTCCATGGCGAGGCCGAGCGAGGTATCGACGACCGCGGCCCCGGCGTCGTCGTCGGGGTACGGGCCGAAGGTGTCGGAGAAGAACGAGAGGATCGGGTCGAGCTGGTCGAAGGCGCCGCGCTCGTCGGGCGAGAGGTCGGGCGGGAAGGCGAAGACCACCTCGGTGCCCTCGGCGCCGCCTCGCTCCACGAGGTCGTAGTCGCCGATCGCCACGAACGCGAGGTACGACGCCATCGGCTGGTCGGTCTCCCACACCCAACGACGGCGACCCGCCACCGCCTGGCGGGACCGGAGGCGTCCGTTGGCCACGCCGGTGACCGACGCCGGCGTGTCGAGCGTGATGGTCCAGGTGGCCTTGTCGGAGGGGTGGTCGTTGACCGGCACCCAGCTCGACGCGCCGAACGGCTCGTTCATGGTGAACCAGCCGCCGCGGTCGTCGGGCTGCCAGCCGACCGGCACCTCCAGGCGGGGGAACGACGCCGGCTCGGGCTCCCCCGCGTACGTGATCACCACCGAGGTCGACTCGCCCGGTTCGAGGGGGGCGCTCGGCGTGATCTCGAGCTCGTCGGCTTCGGTCGACACCTTCGCCCGGCGCCCGTCCACCAGCACCTGGGTGGCGCGGGGACCGCGCAGGTCCAGCGTGAACGACGGCAGGGGATCGGCGGTGGTGGCGGCGAGCCGAAGGCGGGCCGTGCCGGCCACCTCGTCTCGCCCGGGCTCGGCGTGCAGGCGCACCTGGTAGTCGGCCACGTCGATCCGGGGGTCGCCCAGCCCGGCGAACACCTCGTCGGGCACGTCGGTGAGGGACGGGTCGACGGCATCGGGCTCCGCCGGTGCATCGGGCTCGGTCGTGGAGGTGCGGGGGCCGGGATCGGTGACGGTGGTCGCCGTCGTGGTGGTGGTGGACGTGGCGGCCCGGCCGCTGGTGGCGCACCCCGGTGCGGCCAGGCCCAGCGTGGCGGCCACGGCCAGGAGCGCCACCGGGCGCACACCCCGGTGGCGTCGGCTCACGTGCTGCCGGCCAGGGCGATCGACAGCTCCACCGGTGGGACCACCTCGAGCTGCTCGAACGTGCAGGACGACGGGTCCCGGTCCGGGCGCCAGCGCTGGAACCGGGCGCTGTGGCGGAACCGGCCGTTGTCGACGCGCTCGTAGGCCACCTCGGCCACGAGGTCGGGGCGCAGGGGGGTGAACGAGAGGTCCTTGGAGGCGTTCCAGCGCGACTGGCCGCCGGGGAGGCGGCCGCCCTCCGCGGTGGCGTGGGCGGCGGCGTCGGCCCACCGGCCCCACGGGTGGTCGGTGAGGTCGGCGGCCACGTAGGGCGCCAGCTCGTCGCGCAGCTCGGCGCGCCGGGCCACCGAGAAGCTGGACGCCACGCCGAGGTGGTGCAGGTTGCCCTCGTCGTCGTAGAGCCCGAGCATCAGCGAGCCCGGACCGTCGCCGTTCTTGTGCTCGCGGAACCCGGCCACCACGCAGTCGGCGGTGCGGAGGTGCTTGACCTTCAGCTGGGCCCGCTTGTTCGGCTGGTAGGTGCCGTCGGCGGCCTTGGCCATCACGCCGTCGAGGCCGGCGCCCTCGAACCGTGAGAACCAGTCCGCCGCCACCGCCCGGTCGAAGGTGCCCGGCGTGAGGTGCACCGGCGAACCGGCCCCGGCCAGCGCCGCCTCGAGCCGGCGGCGCCGCTCGCCGAGCGGTACCTCGCGCAGGTCCTCGTCGCCCAAGGCCACCAGGTCGAACGCCACGAACGAGGCGGGCGTCTCGGCGGCGAGGCGGTTCACCCGGCTCTCGGCGGGGTGGATGCGCTGCTGCAGCGCGTCGAAGTCGAGCCCGTCGGGGCCGGCCACCACGATCTCGCCGTCGACCACGCAGCGCTCGGGCAGCGACGCGCGCAGCGGGTCGAGCAGCTCGGGGAAGTAGCGGGTGAGCGGCTTGTCGTTGCGGGAGCCGAGCACGACCTCGTCGCCGTCGCGGAACACCAGGCAGCGGAAGCCGTCCCACTTGGGCTCGAACCAGAACGCACCCTCGGGGGCGTCGGGCAGCTCGGGCGCGGCCTTGGCCAGCATGGGGGCGAGCGGAGGTTGCACCGGCAGGTCCATCCTCGGAGCGTACGGGTCCGGGTATGGGACCGGTCGGCGCCGGGTACCCGGGTGCCGATCGAGCAGGCGCGCCGACCCCCGGGGGGTAGGCCGAGCGGGCCGGAAGGCAGGCCAGGGGACGTGCGCCGACGAGCAGTGGTGACCGTGCTGGTGCCCATCGCGGCGCTGGCCGCCGCGCTCAGCGCGTGCGGCGGTGGGGGCGACGAGTCCGGGATGCCGGTCCTGCGCTGGTACGTGTACCAGGAGCCGTCCGGCGCGTTCGACGACGCCGCCGCCGCGTGCACGAAGGCCGCCGACGGTCGCTACCGCATCGAGACGGTGGCCCTGCCGAACAACGCCGACGAGCAGCGCGAGCAGCTCGTGCGGCGGCTCGCGGCCAAGGACGGCGACATCGACATCATCGGCATGGACGTCATCTGGACCGCCGAGTTCGCCGAGGCGGGCTGGATCGACCCGTTCCCCGACGACGTCGCGGCGACGGTGACCGACGGCCGCCTGGCCCCGGCGGTCCGCAGCGCCACCTATCGGGATCGGCTCTACGCCGCGCCGTTCAACAGCAACGCCCAGATGCTGTGGTACCGAGACGACGTCACCCCCGACCCGCCCACCACCTGGGACCAGGTGCTCGACCGGGCGGCCCAGCTCCGAGCCACCGGCGAGCCGGACCAGATCCTCGGCCAGGGCCAGCGCTACGAGGGCCTGGTGGTGTGGTTCACGTCGCTGCTCGAGTCGGCCGGCGGCCACGTCCTGAGCGACGACGGGACCAAGGTGTCGCTCGAGGAGGGCCCCACCCGCAAGGCGCTCGAGATCATGCGCGACGTGTCCCGCTCGCCGTCGACGCCGGCCAACTTCGCCACCGCACGCGAGGACGACGGCCGCCTGGCCTGGGAGCAGGGCCGCTCCGCCTTCATGACGAACTACTCCTTCGTGTGGCCCTCGGCGAACGCCAACGCCCCCGACATCGCCGCCCACATGCGCTGGGCCCGGTTCCCCGGCGTGGACGCGGACACCCCCTCGAGGGTGGCGATCGGCGGTTTCAACCTGGGGGTGGGGGCGTACTCGGACCACCCCGACCTCGCCTTCGAGGCGGTGTCGTGCCTGGTGGGCGACGACAACCAGATCACCAACGCGGTCAAGGGCGGCCTGCTCCCGGTGACCGAGGCGCTCTACGACGATCCCGCCCTCACCGACGCCACCACCCCGGTGGAGGTCGACGGGAAGGAGCAGGAGGTGCCGGCGTTCCCGTACGCGAAGGTGATCAAGGAGGAGCTGCGCGACGCCGTGGTGCGGCCCCAGACGCCGTACTACAACGACGTCTCCCTGGCGATCGCCCGCACGCTGCACCCCACTCGGGACATCGATCCCGAGGCCGACGCCGACCGGCTCCGCGACGCCGTGGCCGACGCGCTGGCCGGCGAGGGCCTGCTGTGAGCGAGCGCAGCGCCCGGGCGCGATCGGAGCGACGGCTCGGCCTGCTGCTCTGCTCGCCGGCGGTGGCGGTGATGCTGCTGGTCACGGCGTATCCGATCGCCTACGCCGTGTGGCTGTCGATGCAGCGCTACGACCTGCGCTTCCCCGACGACCACGGCTTCGTGGGCTTCCGCAACTACGGCGCCGTCCTCGGCAACGCCGTGTGGTGGCAGGACCTGACCAACACCCTGGTGATCACCGCTGCTTCCGTGGTGGTGGAGCTGATCCTCGGCTTCGCGCTCGCGTTCGTGATGCACCGGGTGCTGTTCGGCCGCGGCGTGGTGCGCTCGGCGATCCTGGTCCCCTACGGGATCATCACCGTGGTGGCCGCCTTCGCCTGGCGGTTCGCGTTCGATCCGACCACCGGCTTCGTCAACGGGCTCCTCGGCACCGACCAGAGCTGGTTCACCGAGCGCTGGTCCAGCTACGTCGTGATCATCGCCACCGAGGTGTGGAAGACCACGCCGTTCATGTCGCTGCTGCTGCTGGCCGGCTTCACGCTCGTGCCCCAGGACGCCGTCAGCGCGGCGAGGGTCGACGGGGCCAGCTCGATCCAGCGGCTGCGCCACATCGTCATCCCGTTGATGAAGCCGGCGATCCTCGTGGCAGTGCTGTTCCGCACCCTCGACGCGTTCCGCATCTTCGACACGATCTACGTCCAGACCCGGGGCGCCCAGGGCACCGAGAGCGTGTCGATCATCGGCTACCAGACCCTGATCAGCCGCCTGAACCTCGGGTTGGGCTCGGCGGTCTCGGTGCTGATCTTCCTCTGCGTGCTCGCCATCGCCTTCGTGTTCGTGAAGGGCTTCGGCACCAGCCTCGCCCAGCAGCGCGGGGAGCAGAGGTGAACGGGGAGCGCACCGGCGCGCAGCGGGTGCTGTGGAGCATGGGCCTCGTGCTCGTGGTGGTCTACGCCCTCGGCCCGGTGCTCTGGATCGTCTCCCTCTCGTTGAAGCCCGCCGAGGAGATCAGCGGCGGTGGCTTCTGGCCCGAGAACCCGACCCTCGACAACTTCACCGCCATCCGCCACGACCCGCAGTTCCCCGCCGCCCTGCGGAACTCGCTCGGCATCGCCCTCATCTCCACGTTGCTGGCGGTGGCCCTCGCCACCTTCGCCGCCTACGCCATCGTGCGGCTCGACTTCCCCGGCAA
Source organism: Actinomycetota bacterium (assembly GCA_019639095.1). Taxonomy (GTDB): domain Bacteria; phylum Actinomycetota; class Acidimicrobiia; order Acidimicrobiales; family Iamiaceae; genus Aquihabitans. The sequence continues at coordinate 96 of JAHBSN010000253.1, read as the reverse complement.
GACGCTGATCCTCTCCGGGGCCCTGGCCATCGCCATGTTCCCGCCCGTGGCGATCATCGGGCCGCTGTTCAACATGTGGCGATCGCTCGGGTTGTT
>JAHBSN010000252.1 GCA_019639095.1 Actinomycetota bacterium | reverse complement strand
GCCACCGGCCCGGTGAGCGCCGCCGCCGGGCCCAGGGCGGCCACGTTGTCGAGCGACGCCCGGGCCAGGTCGAGGTAGGCCTCGGGTGGCACGCCGATCCCCTCGGCCAGCCGCGCCACCTGGCCCATCAGGGCCACCAGGTGGTTGGAGGCCACCGCGGCTGCGGCGTGGTAGGTGGCGCGGTCGGCGTCGGTCACCTCGAACCACCGCCCGCCGAGGTCGGCCACCGCCCGCTGCACGATCGGGTCGCCGGCCACCGCGAACCACGCCCCGGCCGCCAGGCGGCGGGCCCCCACCTCCGGATCGGGCAGCGAGACCAGCGGGTGCAGCGCGGCCACCCGGCGGTGCGGGGCCAGCACCGACAGGCCGAGGCTCCCGGCCAGGTGGGCCACCACGGCCCGGTCGTCGGGCGAGACGGCGGCGGCGACCGAGGCGATGGCGGCGTCGGGCGTGGCGATCACGAGGAGGTCGACGTGGGCCAGGGCCGAGGCCACGTCGTCGGCCCGACCGAGCACGCCCGCCACGTGCCACCCGGCGTCGCCCAGGGCGCCGGCGAGCGACCGGCCGGCCCGGCCCCCGCCCACCACCCGGACCCGGGGGGCGACGGTCACGCCTCGCCCCGCCCTCCGAGGTCGAGTGGCTCCACCTGCTCGACGTGGCCCTGCGCGCGGTCGTAGACGTCGGCCGGCACCAGCTCGGGCGCCAGATCGGCCAGCGGGGCGAGCACGAACCGGCGCTCGTGCATGCGCGGGTGGGGGATCTCGAGGTCGGGCTCGTCGACCGTGACGCCGTCGATCCACACGATGTCGACGTCGAGCGAGCGGGGACCCCAGCGCTCGATGCGCACGCGCCCCGCCGCCGACTCGAGCCGGTGGCACACCGCGAGCAGCTCGCGTGGCGAGAGGTCGGTGTCGAGCTCCACCACCAGGTTCAGGAACCGGCCCTGGTCGGGGCCGCCCACGGGATCGGTCTCGTAGACGGGCGACACCGCCCGCACCGAGGCGCCGAGCGAGTCGATGGCCTCGGCCAGCTGCTTGCGGCGATCGCCCAGGTTGGACCCGAGCGACAGGAACGCGCGGGTCACGGCCGGGTGATCCGCACGCCCGAGGTGGCCAGGGCGTGGGGCACCGGCGGACGCAGCTTGCGGACGCCGACGGTGACCGACGTGATGCGCTCGTCGGCGGCGAGCACGGCCTCGGCGATGCCGGCGGCGAGGTGCTCGAGCAGCTGGGGCCGTCCGCCGCCCACGATGGTGGCGATGACGTCGCACAGGGCGCCGTAGTCGACCGTGTCGGTGAGGTCGTCGGAGTCCCCGGAGGGCCGGAGGTCGACCACGGCGTCGAGGTCGACCTCCAGCGGCTGGGCGCGGTCGCGCTCCTCGGGCAGGGCGCCGCAGATGCCCACCAGCTGGAGCCCGCGCAGCTCGATGCGATCCGGGGCGGGCCCCGACGGGCGGGCGGCGGCCATCAGCTCAGGCCGTGGCCCGCGGGAGCTCGAGCGCCACCGTGACCAGCTCGCGACCCACGGGGCCGAGCTGGCGGGCGAGCAGGCGCTCGGTGAGGGAGATCGCCTTGGGACCGGTGGGGAGCAGCTCGGCCCACACCAGGTAGCCCGCGATGATCCCCGACAGCCGGTCGCCCAGCTCCTCGCCGTGGATCAGCACCTTGCTCTTGGCCGCGAGCAGGCCGCGCAGCTCGGGGTAGAACGAGAGCAGGTAGGGCGCCGGATCGTCGTGGTTGCCGAAGGGGCGGTGCTGCCAGGTGACGCCGAGCTCGTCGTAGTTGTGCAGGTTGGCCGGCGACGGGACGATCGAGATCACCGGCGCGAAGCCCTGCTCGCGCACCCAGATGATCTCCTCCTGGCGCCGCACCCGCCGGTGGTTCGCGCCGTAGCCGCCGGGGCGCTCGCACACGGCGAGGGCGTCCTTCATGACCCACCGGAAGTTGCGGGGCTCGATCCCCTGGGCCCACTTCCCCTTCACCGCCACGCCATCGTCTCCTTCGTCGGTGCGTGCATGTTCGTCATCGTCGGGTTCACGCCGCCGCCGCCCGCAGGGCGCCGACCGTGGCGGCCACGTCGTGCACCCGCACCAGCGCAGCACCGTCCATGGCCGCCTGGCCCGCCGTCGCCACCGAGCCCTCGAGCCGGTCGCCCACCGGGGTGGGCTCCGCGTCGGGACCAGCGAGCACGCGGCCGAGGAAGGCCTTGCGGCTCGTGCCCACCGCCACCGGCCACCCATTGGCCACCAGCCGGGGCACGGCGGCCAGGAGGGCCCAGTTGTGCGCGGGGGTCTTGCCGAAGCCGATGCCCGGGTCGATCAGCACCTCGGCCACGCCGTCGGCCCGAGCGGCCTCGGCCCGGGCCACCAGGTGCTCGACGACCTCGGCCACCACGTCGTGGTACCGGGGTTCGTCCTGCATGGTGCGCGGGGTGCCCTGCATGTGCATGGCCACCCAGCCCACGCCGGCCTCGGCGGCCACGGGGTGCAGGGAGGCGGTGATGTCGTTGATGAGGGTGGCCCCGGCCTCCACGGCCGCTCGGGCCACCGCCGGCTTGGCGGTGTCGATCGACACCCGCACCTCCGCGGCCAGGGCGGCCACCACCGGCACCACCCGGGCCAGCTCCTCGGCCTCGCTCACCGGCGCGGCGCCGGGCCGGCTGGACTCGCCGCCCACGTCGACGACGTCGGCGCCCTGGCGGACCAGCAGCCGCCCGTGCTCGATGGCGGACCGGGCGTCGGGGTGGTCTCCGCCGTCGGAGAACGAGTCGGGCGTGACGTTCACGATCCCCATCACCAGCGGCTGCACGGCACGAAAGGGTACTAGGCGCTGTCAAATCCGCTCTCGGGCGGGAGGCGCTCCGCCGGACCGCACGTGTGGGGCGCGAGACGGCGAGGAGCGCCGTATCGTCGGCCGGGTGACCAAGCTCGGCTACCAGATGCCCAACTTCACCTACCCCGGCGTGGCCCCGGCCGACCTGTTCGGCAACGTGGTGCGCCAGGCCGTGGAGGCCGACACCAGCGGGTTCGACACCGTGATGGTGATGGACCACTTCTACCAGCTGCCCATGATCGGCCCGCCCGAGCACGAGATGCTCGAGTGCTACACCACGCTCGCCGCGCTGGCCCAGCACACGAAGACGGCCCGGCTCTCGGCGCTGGTCACCGGCAACACCTACCGGAACCCGGCGCTACTGGCCAAGACCGTGACCACGCTCGACGTGGTGTCGGGCGGCCGGGCCCAGCTCGGCATCGGCGCCGGCTGGTTCGAGCACGAGCACCAGTCCCTCGGCTTCGAGTTCGGCACCTTCACCGACCGCTTCGAGAAGCTCGAGGAGGCGCTGCAGATCATCACCGGCATGTTCCGGGGCGAGAAGCCGTCGCTCGACGGGAGGTGGTACCAGGTCACCGAGGCGGTGAACTCGCCGGCACCGCTCGGGAAGATCCCCATCATGATCGGCGGCGGTGGCGAGAAGAAGACGCTGCGGCTGGTGGCCCAGTACGCCGACGAGTCGAACCTGATCTGCGGGGTCGACGAGGTGGGCCGCAAGCTCGATGCCCTGGCCGCCCACTGCCAGCGCCTCGGCCGGGATCGCTCGGAGATCACGGTCTCGTACCAGACCCGGGCGTGCGTGGCCCCCACCCACGAGCAGGCCCAGGCCGAGCTCGACGACGCGCTCGCGTCGCGCGGCATGGACCCCCGCACCATGGGCGACGACGACGCCGCCGCCATCCGGGCCCTGATCCCTTACGGCGACCCCGACGAGATCGGCGAGCTGTTCAGCACCTACCTGGTGGACGGCATCGACGGCGTCACCGTGAGCGCCATCGCCAACGGCCACCTCGAGGGTCGGGTGGCGCTGCTCGGCGAGACCCTGTCGAAGGTGGTCGGCTGACCGCAGCCGGAAGCCGAACCGGGCCGGCGGCCCGGTTCAGCTGCCGTGCACGAACCGCATGGCCTCCTGGCGGGTGGCCACGTTGGTGCGGAACAGGCCCCGCACCGCGGAGGTGACCGTGGTGGACCCGGCCACCTTCACCCCGCGCATCGACATGCAGAGGTGCTCGGCCACGATCACCACCATCACGCCCTTGGGCTCCAGGCTGCGCTGGAGCGCGTCGGCGATCTGGCTGGTGAGCCGCTCCTGCACCTGCGGGCGGCGGGCGTAGCCGTCCACCAGCCGGGCGAACTTCGACAGGCCGATCACCCGGCCGTCGTCGTTGGGGATGTAGGCCACGTGGGCCTTCCCGATGAACGGCGCCAGGTGGTGCTCGCAGATCGAGTGCAGCGGGATGTCGCGCACCATCACCATCTCGTCGTGGTCGGCCTCGAAGGTGGTGCGCAGGTGGACGTCGGGGTCCTGGTGGAGCCCGGCGCAGATCTCGGCGTACATCCGGGCCACGCGCGCCGGCGTGTCCTGGAGGCCGTCTCGGCCGACGTCCTCGCCGATGGCGGCGAGGATCTCCCGGACGGCGGCCTCGATGCGGGGCTGGTCGACGCCCGAGGCGGAGGCGGTGGGCTCGGTCACGGCAGCTTCTCGAAGGTCGTGCCGAGCAGGACGCCCAGCTCGGCGGCGGTCAGGGGCTCGAGGTCGCCGGTGCCCCGGCTCGACGCGGTGAGCAGGTACTGGCGCAGGCGCACCTGCACGAGCGAGGCCTCGTCGGAGCTGGCGGAGAAGGCGGCGTCCTGGATGCCGGGCAGGTCGGTGGCGTCGGGGGTGGCGGCCTTCAGCTCGTCGAAGCGCGTGGCCAGCGCCGCCGTGTCGGACCCGTAGTCGCGCGCCTCGATCCGCACCGAGCGCGAGCTGTCGCCCCCGCCGCGGAGCTCCCACTGGCACGACTCGCCGGTGACGGCGCCGCCGGACTCCTCGATCGCCTCGGGGAGGGCGGGCCCGACCTCGTCGCCCCCCAGCAGCTCCTGCATCTGGGCCGTGGTGAAGCTGGCGCAGACCCCGAGGCGGGAGGCCTCGGGGGGCGTGGTCTGGAAGGTCATCTGGGCGCGGGTGGTGGGCGGGGAGGCGTCGTCGCTCGAGCTGCAGGCGCCGAGCGAGCCGAGGGCCACCGCGGCGCCGGCGAGCAGCACGAGGGTCCGGGTGGGGCGCATGGCCGAGGACGCTAGCGGCGCTCCCGCGGACTCCCGCAGCCGGGCCGGCACTCAGCCCAGGTAGGAGGCGATGTAGGGCAGGTTGCGGTAGCGCTCGGCCACGTCGAGGCCGTAGCCCACCACGAAGTCCGGCGGGATGGCGAAGCCCACGTAGCGCAGGTCGAGCTCGGTCTTCTGCAGGCCGTCCCGCACGAGCAGGGCGCACACCTCGACGCTGGAGGGGTTGCGGGCGAGGAGGTTCTTGCGCAGGTAGGCGAGGGTGAGCCCGCTGTCGATGATGTCCTCGACGATCAGCACGTCGCGCCCGGTCAGGTCGAGGTCGAGGTCCTTGACGATGCGCACCACGCCGCTGCTCTTGGTGGCGTTGCCGTAGGACGACACGGCCATGAAGTCGAACTCCACGGGCAGGTCGATCTGCCGGGCGAGGTCGGCCATGAACAGGAACGCGCCCTTGAGCACGCCCACCAGCAGCGGTGCCCGGCCCGCGTAGTCCCGGGTGATCTCGGCGCCCAGCTCGGCGATGCGGGCCTGGAGGGCTTCGGTGCCGACGACCACGTCGCCGATGCTCTCGTCGTCGGCATAGGGGATCGCGCCATCAGCCATGCGCCGCATCATGCCAGCACCGGGGGCCGGGGCCGTCACGGGGCGAGGTCGCCCCGCCCGGTCGCGCCCGGCCGGGCCGGCGGCTCGAGGCGCAGGACGTCGCCGGTGCGCGCCACCCGCCAGCCGCCCGCCACCTCGGTGGCGACGCCCTCGTGGCGCGCCACGGCGAGCACCCGCCCCACCTCGGCGCGGCTCGGCGGGTGCCCGGCCCCCACCCCCGTCGCCCGCA
>JAHBSN010000251.1 GCA_019639095.1 Actinomycetota bacterium | reverse complement strand
TAGCCGCCCCGCACGTCGTTGTTGATCGGCCACGCGCCCCAGGCCAGGTCGGGTTCGAGATGGAACAGGCCGTAGCGATGCACGAAGCCGCCGCGGTCGCTGCGCGCGTCCAGCCACAGGCCGGCGGCGCTGTCGCCGTTGCCGTCGCTGGCGAGCAGGTTCAGCTGCAGGCTGTCGCGCGTGCCGTTCCAGCGGTGGCCGGTGAACAGCGCGCGGGTGCGGCCGTTCTGGAATTCGGGCAGGCCCTGGTTGTCGGGCACGATGCGGCCGTCGGTGAGCAGCACGTCGACCGCGCCGTCCATGCGCGGCGACCAGCGCCACTGCGCGGCGGCGGTGAACACCGAGCCGTCGCCGATCTCGAAACCGTTGAGCCGGGAACCCTGGTAGGTGCCGCCGCGACCGATGCCGGCCTGCACGCGCAGGCCGCTTTCGCGCTGACGCCAGTCGGTGCTGGCGCCCACCATCGGCACGGTGGGCAGGATGAAGCGGTACTGGTCGCGCAGCAGGTCGGGCATCGGCGTGTTGAGCACGCCCAGGCCGTTGTCGAGCGACCAGCCGCCGGGCATCTGCAGGCCGCGCTGCCACAGCGTCGCGGTGCCGCGCAGGCGCTGGCCGTCGTCGCGGTCGCGGTCGCTGTGGAAGAGCAATGCATCGGCGCTGATCGCACCGAGATCCGAGGTGTCCCGATAGCCGCCGAATCCGAGTCCGAATTCCAGGCTGCGTTCGCCGCCGAAGCGGGTGCGGTGGGCGATGGCTTCGAGGTGGAAGGCGCGCGGCGGGCCGGACAGCGCGTCGTCGTCGTCCTCATCGGGCGGCAGCGGTGCGAGCTTGTCCGGCGCGATGATGCGGTCGCGGTAGGCGGGCGGCGCGTCGCCCGCGTCGTCGTCGACAAGGCCGAAGGCGCTGAACGGGTCGTAGACGGCGTTCTCCGCATCGCTGCCGTCGCACCAGTGGATGGCGTCGGGCTGGAAGACCTCCGCCCACTCGCTCACCCACGCCTGGAGCTTCTCGTTGCTGGTGCTGGCAGTCACTGTGGTTCTCCGATGCAAGGGGTGCAGAGGAACGAGCTAGACCTCGGGCGGCGGACCGAAGCCCGGGGTGCCCATGTCGACCTCGGATCCGAGGCGCAGGGCCGTGGCCCGGCCGGCGCCGTCGAGGTCGAAGATGACCCGCTGCCCCTGGCGGAGCATCCGAAACGGCGAGCCCGTGAGGGATCCAGCCGCCAGGTCGTACTCGGCGAGGTCCGTGTCGCACAGGATGATCCCGTCGCCCGTCCCGGGGTCGTACGACTTGATCACACCTTGCACAACAACGTCCTCCACCTGTCGATGCGGTGGAGGAACCCTAGTGGGAGGCCTTCAGGTCACGCACACGCAGCGGCCGTTCGGGCCATACGAGCTGGGCATGCGGCCCATCTGTCCGGGGGATGCCGGGGTGACCGGCCATCGGGCGCGGCGGGAGCGGCGCCGGCGCCTGCGCTGGTCAGGCTCGGGTGGCCTTGACGACCTTGCCGGCCTTCAGGCAGCCGGTGCACACGTCGACGCGACGGATGGTGCCGGGCGCCACCACGGCGCGGACCCGCTGGATGTTCGGGCTCCAGCGCCGCTTGGTGCGACGGTGGGAGTGGCTCACGCTCATGCCGAACGACGGCTTCTTGCCGCACACTTCACACGTCGAGGCCATTGCACCGAACTCCATCGTCTCGTGACTTCAGGGCCCGATCGGGCCGACGGAACAGGCTAGGGGCCAGCCGGTGGGGATCACAAGCCGGGTGCCGGCCGGGCCGGGCTCGGGGCGGCGACCCCGGCGGCGTCGCCGGGCGACCGGGCCGTCGCCGCGACGTCAGTAGGCTGCGCCGCCATGACGACGCTCGACCGCCTCGAGGCCGACGACCTCCGGCGGGTGGTCACCGGGTTCCGAGATGCCCTCAAGGCCCACCAGGAGGGGATCAACCGGCTGAACGTCTACCCCGTGCCCGACGGCGACACGGGCACCAACATGGCCCTCACCCTGGAGTCGGTGGCGGCCGAGCTCGACGGTGCCGACCCGGACCTGGCCGCCACGTGCAAGGCCATCGGCTACGGCGCCCTCATGGGGGCGCGGGGCAACAGCGGCGTCATCCTCTCCCAGATCCTGCGCGGCCTCACCCAGACCTTCGCCGGCGCCACCGACCCGCCGGCGGTCGACGGCGCCCTGCTCGCCGCCGCGCTCGGGGTGGCGGCCAAGGGCGCCTACGAGGCCGTGGGCAACCCGGTGGAGGGCACGATCCTCACCGTGGTGCGAGAGGCCGCCGAGGGCGCGTCGGCCGCCGCGGCCCAGGATGCGTCGCTTGTGGCGGTGCTCGACGGCGCCCGCACGGCGGGCCACGCCGCCCTGGCCCGCACCCCCGAGCTGCTCCCCGTGCTCGCCGCCGCCGGGGTGGTCGACGCCGGGGGCACCGGGCTGCTCCTGCTGCTCGACGCCTTCCTCTTGGTGGCCGACGGCCGCCCCCTCCCCGAGGCGCCCGAGGTCGACGCGTCGGTCGAGGCGCCGGCCTTCGACGCCGACGAGATGGCCCACGCCCACGGGGGCAGCGGCCTGGCCGACCTCCGCTACGAGGTGATGTACCTCCTCGAGGCGCCCGACGAGGCGATCCCCGCCTTCAAGGAGGTGTGGGCCGGCATCGGCGACTCGATCGTGGTGGTGGGCGGCGACGGGCTGTTCAACTGCCACATCCACACCGACGACATCGGGGCCTCCATCGAGGCCGCCATCGAGATCGGCCGCCCCACCAAGATCCGCGTCACCGACCTGCTCGACGAGGTCGAGGAGGAGCGGTGGGTCCGGGAGGCGGAGAGCCACCCCGAGCCCGAGCCCGAGCACGAGCCCGTCACCACCGCCGTGGTGGCCATCGCCACCGGCGAGGGCGTGAAGCGGATCTTCCGCTCGCTCGGCGTGCAGCAGGTGATCACCGGCGGCCAGTCGATGAACCCGTCCACCGCCCAGATCCTGGAGGCCGTGGAGGCGTCGCCGTCGGACTGCGTGGTCGTCCTGCCCAACAACAAGAACATCATCGCGGTGGCCGAGCAGGTGGACGCCACCACCGACAAGACGGTGGTGGTGGTGCCCACCCGGGGCATCCCCGAGGGGTTCGCGGCGCTCATCGCCTACGACCCCGAGGCCGACGTCGCCACCAACGCCGACACGATGGCCGAGGCTGCCGCCAACGTGGTGGCCGGCGAGGTCACCGTGGCCGTCCGGCCCTCGGTGTGCGACGTGGGCCCGATCGCCGAGGGCGACTACCTCGGCATCAGCCGGTCGGGGATCGACGCCGTGGCCGGTTCGGCCGCTGACGCCGCCATCGGCCTGCTCGAGCGCCTGCTCACCGACGACCACGAGATCGTCACCCTGATCGAGGGCGAGGGCGCCACCACCGTCGACACCCGCCAGAATCGTCCAGTGGCTGGAGAGGGGAGCCGGGCCGAGGTGAGCGCCGGGAATTTTCCACAGGGGCAGCCGCTCTGCCCGTACCTCTTCGGGGTGGGTGGCCAGGTGAGCGGGGCCGTCGCCGACACGGGCTCGGCCGGGCCGTCCACCCCGGTGGCGCCACCCGACGAGACGCCGCTCCTCGAGCGGATCGGGCGGTGGTGGTGGGCGCCCGGCCTCCTCGCCGTGGTGCTGGCAGCGCGCCTGGTGGCCGTGGCCGGGCTGCGGGCCTACGTCTACGTCGACTCGGGCGAGTACGCCACGCTGGACTTCAGCGGGCGTTGGCGACGGCCCTGGGCCACCCCGCTCCTCTACGCCGCCGTCGGGCGGAACTCCCGATACGAGGTGTGGGCCCAGGCCACCGTGGGCGCCCTCTGCTGGACGCTGCTCGGGCTCTCGGTGGCGGCGTGGTTCCGGGACCGCCGGGTGCGCGTGGCGGTGGTCGTGGCCGTCGCCCTGCTCGGGCTCACGACGTCGGTCACCAACTGGGACACGGCGGTGCTCTCGGAGTCGCTGGCCCTCTCGCTCACGGTCGCGCTGCTCGCCGGCTGGCTGGCCCTGGCCCGCCGGCCGTCGGTGGGGGCCGCCGTCGGGCTCGGCGTGGTCACCGTGCCCTGGCTGTTCGTCCGCCAGAGCCTGCTGCCCACGGCGGCCATGGTGGTGGTGGGCGCAGTCGTGGCGGCCGTGGTCACGTGGCGACGTGGCGGTCGCTGGCGTCCGCTCGCGGGATTGGCGGCGGCCCTGCTCGTGCTCACCGGCGTGGCCGCGGCGAGCTACAGCCGCAACCAGGAGATCGTCACCACCAACCTCACGGTGATCGTGGCCAACCGCATCGCCCCGTCACCGGACCGCCTGGCCTGGTTCGTCGACCACGGCATGCCCATCCCCGGCGGCGGCAACTGGGACCCCAACGCCATGGAGCAGGACCAGGCCTTCGGCCCGTGGGTGCGAGACGAGGGACGGGCCACCTACGCCCGCTTCCTGCTCACCCATCCCTGGTACTCGCTCACCGCCCCCCTGCCCGACATGGTGTCGGTGCGGCGCTCCTACGGCGATCCGGTGGAGCCCAAGGTGACCATGCTCTCCCCGGCCGACGGCTACGGCACGGCCCGGCCCGTGATCCCCGAACCGGTGGAGCGCATCCTGTTCGAGCCGGGGGCCACGGGGACCATCCTCGCCGCACTGGTGGGCGTGCTCGGGTGGGCGGCGGTGCGGCGGCGTTGGGCCGATCGACGTTGGGCGGTGCCCCTCGCCACCATCGCCATCTCCCTCCTGTCGCTGGTGGTGGGGTGGCACGGGGCCACCCCCGAGCTGCCCCGGCTCGCCATCGTGTCGGCCATCGCCCTCCGCATCGGCCTCATCGTGCTCGCCGGGTTCCTGGCCGAGGCCGAGCTCGAGCGGCGTCGGCGGCAGCGGAGCACCCCCGTCCCGGTCGGCGGATCGTGACCGAGGGGCCCATCACCCTCGCCGAGCTGCACCGGCTGCCGCTCACACGGATCGCGGCGCTGGCCTCCAAGCCCAAGAAGGTGGCGGGCCTCGCCGAGCTCGGCATCGAGACCGTGCTCGACCTGCTCACCACCTATCCGCGCACCTACATCGACCGCTCCCGCCAGGAGCACATCCGAGACCTGCTGGTGGGCGACCAGGCGATGGTGATCGGCGAGGTAGTGCGCATCTCGGCGCGGCGCACCCGAGGTCGCCCACCCAAGACGCTGGTCACCGCGGAGGTGAGCGACGGCACCGGCTACCTGCGCGTCACGTTCTTCAACCAGGGGTGGCGGGAGCGCCAGCTGCCGGTGGGCACCGAGGCCGTCTTCTTCGGCAAGGTCGACGTGTTCCAGGGGCGCAAGCAGCTGGCCAACCCGGTGGTGGACCTCATCGGCGACCGCACGGGGCGGATCGTGCCGCTCTACGCCCAGAGCGAGAAGCACAAGATCACCACCTGGGACCTGGCGTCGTGGGTGGAGGCGGCGCTGCACAAGTGCGGGCCTCGGGGCCTGGCCGACCCCCTCCCGGACGCCTACCTCGACCGGTTCGACTTCGTGGACCGGGCCGCCGCCCTCACCGGCATCCACGCCCCCTCGAGCATGGACGAGATCGGCCAGGCGCGGCGCCGGCTGGTCTTCGACGAGCTGCTCCGGGTGCAGCTTGCGCTCGTCCAGCGCAAGCGGGCCCTGGAGCGCACGGCCAAGGGGATCGTGCACGATACGTCGGGCGTGCTGATCGGACGCTTCCTCGACGCCCTGGCGTTCCCGCTCACCGGCGCCCAGCGCCGGGTGATCGACGAGATCGTGGGCGACCTCGGGCGCCCGCACCCGATGCACCGGCTCCTCCAGGGCGACGTGGGCGCCGGCAAGACCCTGGTGGCGGTGGCCGCCCTGCTCACCGCCATCGAGGGCGGGCACCAGGGCGCCCTCATGGCGCCCACCGAGGTGCTCGCCGAACAGCACTTCCTCGGCATCCGCGACCTG
>JAHBSN010000250.1 GCA_019639095.1 Actinomycetota bacterium | reverse complement strand
CCGCCGTCGTAGGCGGCGGCGTGGGCCATCAGCAGCCCGAGCGACAGGAGCGGGTTGCCCTCGGAGTTCACCGGCACCACCTTCACCCGGGTGACCCCGGTGGCGGCCTGGCGCGCCGCCTCGGCCTCGTGGTGGCGGGCGAGCGCGTCCTTCACGGCGTCGGCCCGACGCTGCTGGAGGGCGATGGCCCGACGGAACTCGCGGGTGGCGCGCCCCTCGGCGGCGTGGAGGGCGTCGGTGGCCAGGGGGACGATCAGCTCCACGGCGGCGAGCCGCTCGACGAGGCCGGCGAAGGACTCCGGCGACAGCGCACGAGGGCCGAGGGCCGCCTCCTGGCGGGCCCGGGCGGTCGGGACGTCGGCGGCGGTGGTGAAGCCGGCGGCGGCCACCAGCTCCTCGGTGGAGAGGCGGAGGCGCAGGCCGCCGGTGTGGTGGAGGAAGTCGAAGCCGAGCTCGGTGACCGCCAGCGGCGTGGGCGTGGCCATCCGGTACTGGCCCTCGTCGATCGCCACCGCGCCGGAGGCGGAGGCCGGGGGCGGGTCGACGACGCGGGTGACCGGGTGCGAGCTGCTCCGGGTGGCGATGACCCGCCCGATCCGCTCGAGCGTGGACGGATCGATCGCCGCCTCGGTCGACGTGGCGGGCGGGGCGCCGGGGTGGCCGAACCGCCCGGCCAACCAGGTGAGCTCGGCCACGCCGAGGCGGATCTGCTCGCGGGAGCCGAGGCCGGGGAGGAAGGCACCCTCGTGGTCGAGCAGGAGCACGAGCGGGAACGGGGCCGCGTCGGTGGTACCGGATCCGTTGCCCTGGTGTGCGCGCTGCGGACCGCCGATCACGGATCCCTTCCCCTTTGCCGTCCGGCGAGGTGACCGGACCCCCCTGACCCTACCGAGGTTCGGAGCCGGCTGCGGCCGCCGCCCGGGCGGGCCGCGATCAGTCGGGCAGGGTGATCTCGGGGCGATCGTCGTCGGCTCGGAACGTGAGCGGCGCCGATCCGATCGGATCCTCCTGGCCCACCGCCGTCACCCGCAGCACGCACAGGCCGGCCTGGCTGGCGCAGTCGTAGGGCGTGCCGCCCACGGTCACCACCCGGTGCACGTCGTAGCGGGCCACGAGGTGGCCACGCGCGTCGACGGGGTCCAGCGCGGTGGCGGTGGGATCGCAGGCCGAGTCTCCGGTGGCCACGGTCGTCCGGGCCAGGCAGGAGTCGACCTGCACGGCGCCCTCGGCGGGGAAGGCGTCCGAGGTGATCACCACGCGCTGACCGTCGACGAGGTCGGCCGCGGGGTCGACCACGATCGAGGCGGTGGCCGGCACGGTGGTGGACGACTCGATCACGCTGGCCAGGGAGGCGGCGTCGCGGGGCTTCGGGCCGTCGCCACCGAACATCCCGTCGGCCACCATCGAGCCCAGCCAGACGGTGAGGCCGACGCCCACGAGGAGGCCGATCAGCGAGAGGCCGCTGCAGCCGCCGCCCACGCACCCCCCGGCACCGTCGCCTCGCACGTCCGCAACCTACCGGTCGGTCCCCGGCACCTGGCCGCGGGGGACCACTTGGGGACCGCGCCCGGCTCGGCCTGACGGTGCGTCAGATACTCTCCGCGCATGCCCGCCCCGTCGCTCGCCCAGCTCGTCGACCCGAGGCACACGGCGGTGGTCACCTCCGAGGTGCAGAACGGGGTGGTGGGGGAGCCCTCGGCCCTGCCCGCGCTGGCCGAGGCGGCCCGGCCCATGGTGGGCCGCCTCGCCGTGCTGTGCGCCGCGGCCCGCGCCGCCGGGGCCCCGGTGATCCACGCCACCGCGGCGCGCCGGGCCGACGGCGCCGGATCGAACACCAACGCCCGCCTCTTCCTCGGCGTGCGCCGCTCGCCGGTGACGCTCCTGCCGGGCTCGGAGGCGGCCCAGGTGGTGCCCGAGCTCGGCCCGGAGCCTGCGGACCTCGTGCTCTCGAGGCTCCACGGCCTCAACCCCATGGCCGGCACCGACCTCGACCCCGTCCTGCGCAACCTGGGCGTCACCACCATCGTGGTCACCGGCGTGTCGGTGAACGTGGCCGTCACCAACCTGGTCATGGACGCCGTGAACCTCGGCTACCAGGTGGTGCTCCCGCGCGACGCGGTGTGCGGCATCCCCGCCCCGTACGCCGACGCCGTGATCGACAACACCCTCGCCCTGCTGGCCACCGTCACCACCGTCGACGACGTGGTGGCCGCGTGGGCCGGCCCGCACCAGGAGGCCACCTCGTGACCGACCCCACCGATCCCGACGGCGACGACCCGCGCGCCGACCTCCGCTGGGGCACCATCGGCGCCGCCGCGAGCGATCCCGTGGCGCGCGGCGGCGACCGCGAGGCCATCGTCGACGGCGAGCGCCGGTGGACCTGGCGGGAGCTGGGCGAGGCCATCGACCGGGCCGCGTCGGCCTACCTCGGCGCCGGCATCGAGGTGGGAGACCGGGTGGCCATCTGGGCGCCCAACTGCGCCGAGTGGGTGGTGGCGCTGCTCGGCCTCCAGTCGGTGGGCGCGGTGCTGGTGCCGCTCAACACCCGCTACAAGGGCGTCGAGGCCGCCGACATCCTCCGGCGCAGCCGGGCCCGGGTGCTGGTCACCGTCGACGGGTTCCTCGACACCCACTACGTGGCCATGCTCGACGGCCACGACCTCCCGCACCTCGAGCACGTGGTGGTCCTGCGGAGCGAGCCGGGCGACGCGCTCCCCGAGCCCGCCGTGCGCTGGGAGTCCTTCCTCGAGCTGGGCGCAGGCGTCGACGCCGCCGCCCGGGCGGCACGCGCCGCTGAGCTCACGCCCGACACCACCGCCGACCTGCTGTTCACCTCGGGCACCACGGGCAAGCCCAAGGGCGTGATCTGCACCAACGGCCAGACCCTGCGCACCGTGGCCACGTGGGCCAACGTGGTGGGCCTGGCCGAGACCGACCGCTACGTGGCGGTGAACCCGTTCTTCCACTCGTTCGGCTACAAGGCCGGGATCATCGCCTGGCTCGTCACCGGGGGCACCCTCCTGCCGGTGCCGGTGTTCGACGTGCCCGAGGTCATGCGCCTGATCGCCGCCGAGCGGGGGACGATGCTGCCCGGCGCCCCCACCCTGTACCAGACGATCCTGAACCACCCCGACCGGGCCGCGCTCGACTCGTCGTCGCTGCGCCTGGCGGTCACGGGGGCCGCGTCGGTGCCGGTGAGCCTGGTGGAGCAGATGCGAGACGACCTCGGCTTCGACACGGTGATCACCGCCTACGGCCTCACCGAGGCGTGCGGGTTCGCCACGATGTGCCGCCGCAGCGACGACGCCGTCACCATCGCCACCACGTCGGGGCGGGCCATGCCCGGCATCGAGGTGCAGGTGGTGGACGACGACGGCGCCGTGCTCCCCGCCGGCGAGCCCGGGGAGGTGGTGGTCCGGGGCTACAACGTGATGGCCGGCTACTTCGAGGACCCCGACGCCACCGCCGAGGCCGTCGATGCCGACGGCTGGCTCCACACCGGCGACGTGGGCGTCATGGACGAGCGCGGCTACCTGCGCATCACCGACCGCAAGAAGGACCTCTTCATCGTGGGCGGGTTCAACGCCTACCCCGCGGAGATCGAGAACCTGCTCCTCGGCCACCCCCGCATCGCCCAGGTGGCGGTGGTGGGCGTGCCCGACGAGCGCATGGGCGAGGTGGGCGCCGCCTTCGTGGTGCCCGCCACCGGCACCACGCCCGACCCCGACGAGATCGTGGCGTGGGCCCGCGAGCACATGGCCAACTTCAAGGTGCCTCGCCGGGTGACCGTGGTGGACGCCCTACCCTTCAACGCGTCGGGCAAGGTCATGAAGTTCGAGCTCCGAGCGCTCCTCGAGGAGGACCGATGAACGCCCACCTGCTGGCCGCCGACGCGGCGGACTCCCTCGACGGCTTCAACGCCGCCGTCGCCTTCCTCCGCGTGGCTGTGGGCATCACCTTCGCCGCCCACGGCTACAACAAGTTCTTCGGCGGCGGGAAGATCCCCGGCACCGCCCGCTGGTTCGACTCCATCGGCATGAAGCCCAACGGCACGATCCACGCCTACGTCTCGGCGTGCACCGAGCTCGGCGCCGGGCTGCTGCTGGCCGCCGGTCTGCTCACGCCGCTGGCCGGCGCCGGCATGGTGGGGATCATGGTCGTGGCCGCCTACACGGTGAACCGGCCCAACGGGTTCTTCAGCGCCAACCACGGCTGGGAGTACAACCTCGTGCTCGCGGTGGTGGGCATCGCCGTGGCCACCATGGGCCCGGGCCGCTACTCGCTCGACAAGGCCATCGGCCTCGACCTCGCGTTCAACCCCAAGGTGGGTCTGGCCGTGTCCGCCGGCCTCGGCATCGGGTCGGCCGTCCTGCTGATCGCCACCTGCTTCCGCCCGCCGGCGAAGACCGAGGGGTGAACCCGCCGTGACCGACGTGGTGGACGCGGCCGACGAGCCGCGAGCGGCCGACGGCCGGGTACCGGGCCGACGCGGCCTGGCCACGCGCCAGCGCCTGCTCGAGTGCGCCGCCGAGATGCTGCGCACCACGTCCTACCGGGACCTCAAGGTGGTGGACATCGCCCGCGAGGCAGGCACCTCGCCGGCCACCTTCTACCAGTACTTCCCCGACGTCGAGTCGGCCATCCTGATCCTGGCCGACGACATGGTGCAGGCGGGCGTGGCCCAGTTCGCCGAGGCCGTCACCGGCACCACGTGGCGGGGACGGTCGGGCTACGAGGCGGCCGAGGCCCTCGCCGACGCCATGATCACCTTCTGGGCCGACCACCTCCCGGTGCTGCGGGTGGTCGACCTGGCCACCGACGAGGGCGACGGCCGCTTCGCGAACGTGCGGACGCGGCTGCTGAACGACCTCAACAACGCCTTGGCCACCGCAGCCGCCGACCAGCAGCGCGCCGGCCGGGGCCAGCCCGGGCTGGACCCCAACGCCGTGGCCGGCGTGCTCGTGGCGATGCTCGCCCACGTGTCGGCCCACCGGCTCGGGTTCGAGTTCTGGGGCGTCCGCACCGACGACCTCCGGGCCACCATGGCGCGCATCATCTTCTGGTCGATCAGCGGCCAGAAGCCCCCCGTCTGACCGGCCCGACCGCAGCGGACGGGTTCGAGGCCATCCGTCCTACGCTGCCGGGCCGTGGAGCTCGACGACGTTGCCGCTGACACCGAGGGGATCGAGGATCGCCGGGGGCGCGGCGGCGGCAGCGGTGGGCTGGGCGGCCTCCCGCTCGGCCGGGGCGGCAAGGTGGGCATCCCCGCGCTGATCGTGGTGGTGCTCGGGCTGGTGCTCAACAGCGTGCTCGGCGGCGGCGGTGGGGGCGGTGGCATCGACGTCACCGGTGCGCTCGACCAGCTGACCCCCGCGCCGGCCTCCGACACCGTGCCGGCGGCACCCGCCGACACCCGCGACGCCCAGGTGGCCTTCGTGGCCAAGGTCCGCGGGCTGCTCACCGACTACTGGCAGACGGTGTTCAGCGCCTCCCAGGAGGACTTCTCGGCACCCGGCCTCGTGATCTTCGACCAGCCCACGCCCACCGGCTGCGGGGTGGGGGAGCCCGAGGCGGGGCCCTTCTACTGTCCCGCCGACCGGAAGATCTACCTCGACTTCGGGTTCTACGAGCAGCTGCAGCGCCAGCTCGACTTCGGGGGAGACTTCGCCCTGGCCTACGTGCTGGCCCACGAGTACGGCCACCACATCCAGAACCTGCTCGGCATCAACCGCCAGGTCCAGGACGCCAGCGCCGGCGCGTCGGAGCAGGAGGCCAACCGCCTGTCGGTCGACCTCGAGCTCCAGGCCGACTGCTTCGCCGGCACCTGGGCCAAGGCCGCCTACGAGGACCGGCGGGACCTGCTCTCGGAGGGCGACGTGGACGAGGCGCTCGGGGCGGCCAGCGCGGTGGGCGACGACGCCATCCAGACCCGCACGCAGGGCCGGG
>JAHBSN010000025.1 GCA_019639095.1 Actinomycetota bacterium | reverse complement strand
CGTCGCCCCAGGTCCTGCGCGAGGCGGCCCGGTGGGTCGACGTGGTGTCGGTCAACTACTACGAGATCAACGAGCAGTGGGCCGGGCTCCAGGACCAGGTCGCCGAGCTCTACCCGCTCGTGCCCACTGCCGGCATGCTGCGTGGCTTCTCGCTCGGCAACACGAAGCCGCTGCTGATCTCGGAGTACGGCTACCGGGCGGCCGACAGCGGCCTGCCGAACTCGTGGCCGCCGATCATGCCGGTGCTCGCCACCCAGGCCGACCGGGGCGCCGCCGTGGCGAACTACGGCAGCTGCGCCCTCGCCAACCCGAGCATGGTCGGTGCGGTGTTCTTCGAGATGGCCGATGAGCCGGCGGCCGGTCGCTTCGACGGCGAGGACAGCAACTGGGGGATCGTGGACGAGGACGACGAGCCCTACCTGGCGGTCACCCGCGAGCTGCGAGCGCTCCACGACCGGGCCTACGCGCGCCTCCGAGGCATCCGGCCGCCGGCCTGCGTCGAGTTCGAGGCGCCGTGAGACCCGCCCGACGCGGTTCGGACGGCTAGGCCCGGAGCTGGACGTCGGCGAGGTGGGCGCCGACGCCGGAGACCTCGAGGAGCTTGGCGAACGACGCACTGGCGCCGGTGACCGCCACGAGGCTCGCCGGGTGGTCGGCGAGCAGGGCCACCAGCGCGTGCACGCCGCTCACGCCCACGAAGGTCAGGCCCGTGGCGTCGACGGTGAACTGCGTGACGCCGGCCCGCCCGAGCACGTGGATCTCCTCGTCCACGCGGGGGCGCGTCCACTCGTCGAGCTCCCCGACCAGCTCGACCACGGCGGCGTCGCCGTCCACACGGCTCGACACCCCGAACTCCGGACTCTGCAACCTCGATGTCTCCATGGCCTTCTCCCGGGTCAGTCACCGAAAGGGGGCCCTGTGTGTCGAAGCGACGGCCTGACGGAAACGCTGGTCTGATCCCACCGTACCGAGGCGGTCAAGCGATCCCCAGCTCAGATGGGCTCACGCGCGCCCGCGGCCATCCAGACGCATCGTGAACCAGACGGTCTTCCCCCCAGATGGGGAGGGGTCGGCGCCCCACTCGTCGGCGAGGAGGTGGACCACGGGCAGGCCCCAGCCCCCCGGCAGGTCGGGTTCGGCGTCGGCCGGGCGCTCGACCGGGAGCGTGGGGTCGTCGTCGGCCACCTCCACCCGGATGCGTCCGGCGGCCACCTCCACCTGAACCTCGGGCGCGGACTCGGTGTGGCGGAGGACGTTCGTGACCAGCTCGCTCACCATGAGGAGCACGTCGTCGACCAGACCGTCGGCCACCTCGGCGCGCTCGAGCACGCCGGCCATCCAGGCCCGGACGTGTCGGATCTCCGAGAGGTCCCGATCGACTCGGATGGTCTCCTGCACAAGCACTGCCTCACCGCTAGACCGTCGCCCATACCCCTGCGTCGGCCTGCTCAACCCGCCTCCGCACCACGATCATCCCGAATCTCGGCCGGCGCGAGCTCAGATCACCATGAGGTCGCGGGCCACCACGATGGCGCCGTCGTAGGTGGGTCGGACGAGGTCCACCCAGCGGTCGTCGGTGATCGCCGGGTTGCCGGGGATCAGGTGGTACAGCACGAGGGTGTCGACCCCCGCCGCGGTGGCGGTGCGGCCCACGTCGGGGGCGTCGGTGTGGTCGTCCACCAGGTGGCGCACGAACGACGGCGCCGCACCTTCGGCCTCCAGCACGCCGGTCACCAGCGGTCGGTCGATCACCTCGTGCACCAGCACGTCGGCGCCGGCGGCGAAGGCATCGAACGAGTCGCCGCCCACGCCTCGGTCGCCGCTGATCGCCACGTCGACGTCGGGCGTGCGGACCCGGTAGCCCACCGACGGCATGCTGCCGTGGCGGACGCGGATGGCCTGGACCACGAGGTCGGGCCGCTCGACGAGGGTCCGGGTGGTGGGCGGCGGCGTGAACTCGTGCCAGGTGGCGAACGCGTCGAAGGGCGGGGTCTGGGCGAGGGGCCCCTCCTGGTCGGCGATCGACCGGGCCAGCGACCGCTTCAGGCCCGCCTCGTAGTCACCGGTCCCCGTGGGTCCGTAGACGTCGAGGCGCCGGTCGGGGTCGGCGCCGTTGCGCCCCGAGGACCACGCGAAGCTGACCAGGCTGCCGAGCTCGGCGACGTGGTCGGCGTGGCAGTGGGTGACGAGCACGGTGCGCACCTGGTGGGCGTCGTAGCCGGCCTCGGCCAGGCGGTGGACGCTGCCGCAGCCGCAGTCGACCACGGTCACCTCGCCGCCCACGTCGATCAGCATCGACGTGCCGCAGCGCAGGTGCGACCCGGTGAGCTGGGTGATCTGCTGGCCGCCGTGGGAGCCGAGCACCACGACCTTGGTGTCGCCTCGGGACACGGTGGTCCGCTCCTCGGGGGTGGCGGTCGAGCTGTCCATGGCGTCGACGCTACGGCGCCCACGCCGGGCTCAGCCCCCGAGCCGTCGGGTACCACCGAACATGGCAGATCCCAAGCATCCCCACACCACCGACGCCGAGGCGGCCGAGCAGGCCCACATCGATCCCGACGTGTCCGACACCGGCGGCGACTCCGATCCCGGCGCCTCCACGGCGGACGACGGGGCTACGGATAGCGCGTGAAGGAGCTGCTGCGGGCCACGTAGGTGGCGGCCTGCACGCGGTTGCGCAGGTCGAGCTTGCGGATGATCGTGGCCACGTGGCTCTTCACGGTCTCCACGCTCAGGTAGAGGGCGGTGGCGATCTCGGGGTTGGTGAGCCCCTCGCCCACCAGCACGAGCACCTGGCTCTCGCGCTCGGTGAGCCCGTCGGCCTTGCCCGGCCAGTCGAGCAGCTCGAGGGCGGTGGCCGCCCCGTCCGCGTGCTCGGGTGCGGTGGCGAGCACGTCCTCGCCGGCGGCCACCCGCTCGATGGCGTCGGCGATCTCGTCGCCCGGCAGCGCCTTGGAGATGAACCCGGCCGCACCGGCGACGCGGGCCTGCTCCACGATCTCGGGGCGCAGGTCGAGGCTGAACACCGCCACCCGGTGCACGTCTGGGTGCTCGACCAGCCACGTGAGCGGCTCGCCGAAGATGCCGGTGCGGCCGTAGGTGTCGTAGAGGACCACGTCGATCGGTCCGTTGGTGATCGGCTCGCCCATCACGATCCGATCGCGCACCTCGAGCCGGTCGGCGTAGAGGCGCAGGAGCGCGGCCACGCCCGACACCACGAGCTCGTAGTCGTTGGCTGCGGCCACCCGCACCCGACCCGTGTTCGAACCCTCCAACGCACGCACCCCCAGACGCGTCACCGTACCCCGCCCGCCCCGTTCGCCCTCCACCGCCGGAGCGCTCAGCAGGCGGTGGTGCCCGGGGGCTCGGCCCCACCGGTCACGAGGGCCAGGATGCGCGCCAGGTGCGGCGGCACCGAGGTCAACGAGGCCGCCACGCCCCTGGACCGAGCGTGGTCGACGAGGCCGGCGAGGACCACGAGGGTCCGGGCGTCGCAGAAGGCGAGCTCGGCCAGGTCGACGTGCACCGCCCCCGCATCGACGGCGGCCAACCGGGCGCGCACGTCGCCCACGACCTCGTCGCGGTTGAGCGCGTCGACCTCACCCGCCAGCCGGGCGCAGAGCGCACCGTCGGGCGCCGTGCTCCAGGTGACCGAGGCGGGCGGGGTCTCGAAGCCATCGCTCGTGGGCACCAGGGCACCGTACGAGCGGGGAACCCTCTTCGCCCTCCCCCGCGCGGGGGAATCTGTCGCATGTGCCCGGCCGGACCGGGCACGCGACGGAGCCCCGGGCGCAGGCCCGGGGCTCCGTCGCGTCAGGACCGGCTGAGCCGGCCTCCCGGGATCAGGAGGCGGTGAGGCTCAGGGTGAAGACGTGGCCGTCGTTCAGCAGGTTCCGGTTGCCGAGGCCCGGGTAGCCGCCGGCGGTGAAGCCGTTGGCCAGCGAGTCGTTGGCACCGATGCGGATGGCGGCCTCGTCGCCCGCCACCGGCGGGAAGACCGTGGACTCGGAGCGAGCCAGCACGTCGAAGCCGAACTCCACGGTGATCGTCTGGGCGGTGGTGCCCGAGAGGACCTTGGAGTTGCCCCCGCTGAACCCGGTGCTGTTGTTGCTGCCGGTGTTCACGCCGCTCGACGACGGGGTGATGTTGAACGTGTTCCACGCCCCGGAGCCGATCTTGGCCTGACCGGTGATGGTGCTGATCGAGGTGCGACCGGTGCCGCCGCCGTCGTCGACGATGGTGTGGGCGCCGGCGATCAGCTGGGCCAGGTTGAGGTGCCACGTCTGCCCGCCCTCGGGGATGACGTTGAAGGTCAGGCGGTACCCGGCGTGGGCCGTCTTCTCCTCGTCGTCGGCGAAGCAGCAGGCGTCGGCGCCGATCACGGCCTTGTAGTCGACCCGGACCGACTTGGAGTCCACCTTCTTGCGGATCCGGTGGCGCCACTCGTTGGAGTCGAAGACGGTGGCGTCGTCGGAGGAGTCACCGGTGCTGAGGTCGGTGAGCTGCACGTTCTCGATCCGGGTCTGCTTGATCTGGTCGAGGTTGGCGTACAGCACGAAGGAGTTGCCCTGGCGGACCACCTGGACGACCGACAGCTTCAGGCCGAGGAACTCCGGCAGCGGGAACGCCTCGAAGGTGTCGGTGAGGCCGCCGGACAGGGCCGGGAACAGCGACGAGAACAGCGCAGCGGTGGTGGTCGGGTTGACGTTGAGCCCGTTGAAGTAGACGCGGGTGTTGACGTCGCTCGCCACCGGCGGCGTGATGGTGGGGGCGAGGGTGCCCGCCACCGAGTCGTAGTTCAGGTCGAGCCCGAGCGGCGCCTCCACGGAGAGGCCGAGCAGCTTGTGCTCCTGGCCACCGGCCAGCACCTCCATGAAGTCGACGTGCAGCTCCTCGAGCCGCAGCTCGGCCGCCGTGCCGCTGGGACCGCTGGCCGACGGGCTGATGAAGGGCGCCGCCCGCGGATCGAGCCGGATGAACACCTGCGCACCCGGGTCGAGGTTGGCGAACTGCGGCACCAGGAGGGCCAGGAACGACGGCGTGATCGGCACGCCGTTGATGGCGGTGAGGTCCTGGGTGAGCAGGCCGCACTCGGTCATCGACGACAGGAGCTGGTTGAACGCCGAGGTGGAGATCACCAGGCCCAGGCCGTAGCTCTGGCCGTTCGGGGCCGTGCCGCCGAGCGTGGGGTACACGCCGGGCACGTCGTAGCTCGACGTGAAGTCGGGGGCACGGGGGATCTTGACGCAGTCGGTGGGACCGTTGCCGAAGGTGGTGTAGAAGTCGGCGTTCGAGCGGAAGTCGATGCCCGAGCTGGTCTCGTTGATCTGGGTGAAGGGCGCCTTGAGGTTGGCCTTCACGGCCTCGCCCACGGGCCCGGCGATGGACACCTGGGCGAGGGCGGTCTCGATGGCGTCGGCGATCGGCGAGTCGGCCGGGCCGCTGCCGTCAGGGTCGCCCAGCTGGCTGGCGAATCCGTTGCGGATCGCCGACTCCACCTGGCCGCCGGCGACGCTGTTGATGATGCTGCCGATGAGGAACGTGCTCGGATCGCAGATGCCGGAGATGAACTCGTAGTTCACGCCCTGCAGGTTGACCGTGGGCGAGCCCACCATGTTCACGTCGATGTCCTCGCCGTTGGGGCCACCGGGCTTGAGGTCGAACTTGGCGTCGATCGCGGTGGTGGGCACGCGGGCCTCGAGCTTGCACGGGCCGCTCAGGATCGGGCCGCTGATGTTGAGGTCGAGGCCGAGGTACAGGTTGCTCACCGTGATCGGCGTGCTGACGCCGGTGCTGGTGCTGGTGGCACCGATGGTGATGCTCTCCGCGCCCGCCTCGTAGGCCTTGCCCGAGATCGAGTGGCCGAGGCCGACGTCGCTCGAGGGCACCAGCGGGTCCTGGGCCAGGATCAGCCCGGAGATGTCGAAGGAGGCGCCGGCGAGGTTGTTGATCACCGGGCCGAGGTTCGACAGGCCGGCGTTGGTGAACTTCATCCCGACGCCGTTGGGCGAGTACTCGCCGTCGCTGATCTTCGGACCGTTGATCACCGCCGTCTGCTGCGTGTACACGGTGCCTCCCGGCTCCACGTACCGCACGTTGACGATGGTCACGTAGCCCACCGGGCTCGTGGGGATGGTGGCCTGCCACGTGCGGGCGCCGGTGAAGGTGCCGGGCACCCCGTTGACGGTGAGCGTGCCGCCCTCGGCGGCGGCGTAGGACAGCTGGCCGGTCACGGTGACCGTGGACCCGCTGGCGATGTCGCCGTCTCGTGGCGTGAGCACCATGTCGTTCACGTCGCAGGCCGCCAAGGCGAACAACGCCAAGACGGCCAGCACGATGCCGAACCTCTTCATTCGATCCCCCCCGGGATTGTCTCGGATCGAGCGAGCCACCCGGCCCGCCGAATCCGGCAAGGCTTGCACACCGGGGCGGCTCGCGCCCGATCCGCGGCTACCGGGCGGCGTGGGTGAGGTCGAGGGTCCAGTAGAGGAAGTTCGTGGTCTGGTCGAGGATCTCGGTGCGGTGCTGCGCGTACGGCACGTGGGTGGCCTCGTCCCAGCTGGTGATCTCGACGGTGGTGCCGGCCGCGGTGGCCGCGTCCACCGTGTTGGTGGCCCACTGGTAGGGCACCACGGGGTCGCCCGTGCTGTGCAGCAGGAGCACCGCGGCCTCGCCCGGGTCCGGCGACGTGAGGATCTTGGCGCCCGACAGCGACACGGCGGAGCGGATGGTGGAGTCGTAGCCCGGGGTCCCGCTCGTGCCCACGTCGTCGGATCCGTAGCCGACCTCGACGGCGGTGATGGCCCCGGCCGACGACCCGGCCATGGCCACCCGACCCGCGTCGAGGTCGTAGTCGGCCGCCTTGGAGCGCAGGAACCGCACCGCGGCCTGCGCGTCGTGCTTGGCGTCGCGGATGGCGTTGATGCACTCGATCGTGATCGAGGTGCACCCGTTGGGCGCCAGGCGGTAGCTGATCGAGGCCACCACGTAGCCCGACTTGGCGTACACGTTGGCCTGGTCCACCAGCTCGGCCGAGGTCTTGGTGCCCGACTTGAACGAGCCGCCGTGCACCAGGACGATCAGCGGCCGGGCGGTGACGGTGTCGCCCACGGGCTCGTACAGGTCGAGCTTCAGGGTGACCTGGT
This sequence comes from Actinomycetota bacterium, assembly GCA_019639095.1. Taxonomy (GTDB): domain Bacteria; phylum Actinomycetota; class Acidimicrobiia; order Acidimicrobiales; family Iamiaceae; genus Aquihabitans. The sequence continues at coordinate 16,340 of JAHBSN010000025.1, read as the reverse complement.
TGCCCTGCTGGTCCGGTGCCTGTCCGTAGACGACGTCGGCCGTCTTGGCCACCGACGCGAACACCGCATCCCGGTAGCGCAGCGGCGCGTCGCCGGTGGGAGTGGTGAGCCGGAGGTCGCACCCGGTGACGAGCAGCGCCACCAGCGCGAACACCACGACGAGCAGACGACGACGCACGACGGACCTCCCCCCAGCCGGACCGGACTGGCCCCGCCGGCTCCCCACCCTACGGGTCCAGCCGCCCGATCAGCCCAGCAGGCCGACCTCGCGCAGCCACGCCTCGGTGCGGGCCATGCCCTCGTCGAGGTCGACCCGTGGCTCGTAGCCGAGGACGCGACGGGCCTTGGCGATCGAGTACGTCCCGGTGCGGAGGAAGTAGTCGACGGTCTCGGCGTTGAGGCCGGGCGGGCGGCCGGCGGCCCGGTCGGCCTCCTCGATGGCCTGGAACCGCTCGCGGACCTCGTCGGCCGGGAGCATCGGCAGGTCGATGCCGAGCATGGCGGCGTAGCGACCGAAGAACGCCGCGTTGGTCACCCCGACGCCGTCGGACACGGTGAACACCTGCCCGGCCGCCTCGGGGAGCTCGGCGGCAGCCACGATGGCGTCCACCAGGTTGTCGACGTAGACCGGGCTGAAGATCCCGGATCCGTCGTCGGGCACCACGAACGCGCCCGAGGCCATGCCGGTCACCGGCCACAGCGTCCACGGGATCGATCCCGGCCCGTACACGTCGCCCGGCCGGATCACCGTCACGTCGACCTCGCCCGCGGCGTGGGCCTGCAGGGCCACCTGCTCGCTCGCCACCTTCGTGTCCACGTACCGGTGCCCGTCGGGTCGAACCGGGTGGGACTCGTCGACGCCGTCGGGGAAGTCGAGGTCGGAGAACGCCCGGACCGACGACAGGTGCACCACGCGGCCGACGCCACCGGCCACCGCCGCGTCGAGGGCTCGGCGGACGCCGAGCACGTTGACCTCCCAGCAGCGCGCGAGCGGTGCCGAGTTGTTGACGATCGCCGCGGTGTGGACCAGCAGGTCGCACCCGGCGGCGTGGTCCTGCCAGGGCCCGGCCTCGGCGACGTCGCCGGCAACCACGCCTGCGGCCTCGTCGGCCACGACGTCGACCCCACGGACCTCGGCGCCGAGGGAGCGGTACCGCTGGGCCACCGTCCGCCCGATGAACCCGGCGGCACCGGTGACGAAGACCGAGCGCGGCGCCATCAGCCGAACGCGTCGACGATCTCGCCGATGTTGTCGGCGGTGATGTCGAGCGGCGACGCGATGCCGGCCTCCTCGGCGGCACCGGTGACCCCCTGGAACTGGTAGGTGGCCACCAGGTCGCTGTAGAGCACGACCACGCCCACCCCCTCGGTGCCGTCGCCGGTGATCGAGACGGCGGTGGCCTGCTGGCCGATCCGGTCGCTCACGTCGGTCGGCTCGCCGAGCTCGAACGTGCCGCTCGTGGTGTCGGCGCCGCAGGACACCGCCTCCACGAAGCCGTCGAACGCGGTGCTGGCGGCCTGCTCGCTCTCGTACACCCGCAGGTCCTGCTGCATGGCCAGGCGAAGCTGGTCCGACTGGTACGCGGCCTGCACCTTCAGCGCCGAGGGGTAGTCGTCGTCGACGTTGCCGCCGCACGGCCCCTCGCCGTCGGACTGGGGATCGAGCTCCTCGAAGGTGGGGCCGAGGTCGTCGGCGGTGAGCAGGAACGCCGAGAGCTTCTCGGCCGGGTCGCTCGCGTCGGTCTCGGTGGTGGTGGTCTCCTCCTCGGTGGTGGTGGTGGCCTCGGTGGTGGTGGTCTCCGCGGCCGCGATCGTGGTGGTGGCGGCGTCCTCGCCACCGCTGCTGGAGCAGCCGGCGAGCACGACGAGCATCGCGACGGCGGCCGCGATCCAGAGGGGGCGGGTGGGGGTGGTCACGACGGCATCCTCTCGACGGTGCGGGGCGGTCGCTCCCGCGCGACCAGCGTAGTCAACCACGCCGTGACCTCAGCCCGGTGGTGCGCTGTGCCACGCTTCCCTGCGTCCGCACGCCCGGGAAGACCGGATGCCCACCGTCCCACCAGCTCCACACCCAACCCGATCGCCCGCGACCCGCCGCCTCGTCGGCCTCCTGGTCCTCCTCGCCGTGGCGGCGGTGGCGGTCCCGGGATGCACGTCCGACGGCGGCGACCGGACCGCCCCGGCCGGGCCGGCCACCCTCGACGCCCACGGCAGCCTCGAGCAGATCTCGGTCCGCGCCGAGCCCCGGGCCGAGCTCGCCCTGTTCGACCGCAACGGCAACCAGGTGGCGTTCGACGCCGTGGACGGCGACGGTCGGCCCCAGCGTCGTGAGGCCGCCCGCGCCGACGCGAAGGGGTCCCTGGTGATGCGGGGCGTCGACCCCGGCAAGGGCTACGTGGTCACCCGGCTCGACGGCGACGCCGTGCAGTCGGAGCCGATCACCGTGACCGGCGGCGACGAGCGCCCCGACGCCGACGCCTACGAGGACCAGCGGATCGGCGACGGGTTCGGCTACGTCACCACGCGCGACGGCACCGAGCTGGCGGTGAAGGTCACCCTGCCGGGACCGGTGGACGAGGGCCCCTACCCCACCGTGGTCGAGTACTCCGCCGACGCCGCCCGCCCCGGCAAGGCGAGCATCGGCACGCCGCTCGGCATCGCGGCGGCCCTCGGGTACGCCACGGTGGGCGTGAACCTCCGCGGCACGGGGTGCTCGGGCGGCGCCTTCTCGCAGTGGGAGGAGGTGCAGTCGCTCGACGGCTACGACGTGGTCCAGGTGCTGGCCGCCCAGCGGTGGGTGGCCCACGGCCGGGTGGGGCTCGTGGGCGTGGGCGACGCCGCCGACGCGATCTACGGCGTGGCGGCGCTGCGCCCCACGGGGCTCGCCGCCATCGCCCCGATCGGGGCGTTCGACGACGCCTATCGCTCGGTGCTCCGACCCTCGGGCATCCCGAACGAGACCGCCATGGATCGCCTCCGCGCCACCGAGGACGCCGCCGCCCCCGGCGGCACCGCGTGGGTGCAGGACCGGATCGACGGCGGCGATCGCACCTGCGCCCGGAACCAGGCGCTGCGGGGCCAGAACGTCCGGCTCTCGAGCGAGCTCGCCGACCTGGAGTTCCACCCCGACGGCGAGGACGCCTACGGCGCCTCGTTCGCCCCCGCCGTGCTCGCCCAGGGCATCGCCGTCCCGACGTTCCTCGTCGCCTCCTGGCAGGACGAGCGGGCCGGCGGCCACGCAGCCACCCTGGTGCCCTCGCTCGATCAGGTGGAGCGCGCCTTCGTCACCCTGATGAACGGCAACGAGCGCCAGGCCCTGGCCGTGCCCACCGTGCTCCAGCGCTGGTACGAGTTCCTCGAGTTCTACGTGGCGCAGGAGGTCCCGGAGACCTCCACGCTCTCCGGGCTCTACCCGGGGATCGCCGCCGAGATCCTGCGCGAGGAGCAGCCCGTGGCCGGCGCGCCGTTCCCCGCCCAGCGGTACCCGGTCACGCTCACCTACGAGAACGCCCTCGACCAGTTCCAGCAGGACCCGCGCGTGCGGGTCCTCTTCGGCATCGGCGGCGCGCCGGGCATCGACCCCGGCCTGCCGGTGGAGGGCTGGGACGAGCCGTTCGGGCTGTTCCCGCCGCCCGAGGTGGCACCCACCACGTGGTACCTGTCGCCCGACGCCACGCTCCAGACCGATGCCCCCACCGTGGCCGACGACGCCAGCGGCAGCAGCGACGAGTACCGCTCCGACCCCGAGGCCCGACCGGCCACCAACCTGCCCGAGGACGCGTCGGTCGACGTCCGCCTGCCCCCCTACGACTGGGAGCAGGCCCCGAGCGAGTCGTCGGTGTCGTACACGTCGCCGCTCCTGCTCGTGCCGGTGGTCATGGTCGGGTCGGCCAGCGCCGACCTGTGGATCCGCTCCTCGGACGACGACGCCGACCTGCAGGTCACCCTGTCGGAGGTGCGGCCCGACGGCCAGGAGGTCCTCATCCAGTCCGGTTGGCTGCGGGCCTCGCAGCGCGGCCTGGACCAGCGCCGCTCCACGGTGCTCCAGCCGCACCCGACCCAGCTCGAGGCCGACGCCGAGCCGCTGGTGCCGGACGAGTTCACGCCGGTGCGGGTGGAGGTGGCCCCCTTCGCCCACGCCTTCCGCCTCGGCAGCCGCATCCGGGTGACCATCTCGGCGCCCGGCGGCGACACACCCCGGTGGCGGTTCGACTCGCTGCCGGGCGAGCGCGACGTCGCGGTGGCCCGTTCGGTCGGCCGACCGTCGGCCCTCGTGGTCCCGGTGGTCCCCGGCGCCGGCGCGCCGACCCCGCTCCCGTCGTGCCCCGGCCTGCGCAGCCAGCCGTGCCGACCCTTCGGTCCCCCGGTCTCCTGAGGACGCCGATGCGCATCCTCGTGACCAACGACGACGGCATCGAGTCCGAGGGGATCCACGTGCTGGCCCGCGCCCTGGCCTCCACCGAGCACGAGGTGGTGGTGGTCGCCCCCGATCGGAACTGGAGCGGCGCCGGCGCCGCCCTGGGCGACCTCGAGCCGGGCCGCGCCCTCGACGTCGCACGCGTGGAGATCCCGGGCGCACCCGCCGTGGAGGCCTACGCGTTGGCCGGCCCGCCGGCGCTCACCGTGGTGGCGAGCCGCCTCGGCGCCTTTGGGGCCCCGGCCGACCTCGTCGTGTCGGGCATCAACGCCGGGCTCAACACCGGCCGATCCATCCTGCACTCGGGCACGGTGGGCGCCGTGCTCACCGGGCAGGGCTTCGGCGTGAGCGGCCTCGCCGTGAGCGTGGCGTCGAGCTCGCTCTGGCACTGGGACACCGCCGCCCAGGTGGCGCTCGAGGTGCTGCCCCTCGTGATCTCGGCGCCGCCTCGCTCGGCGCTCAACCTCAACGTGCCCGCCCGCCCCCGATCCGAGGTGGCCGGCATCCGCTGGGCCCGGATCGCGCCCTTCGGCGCCGTGCGCGCCCAGGTGGGGTCCACCTCGGCCACCCACGTCGACGTCGTGCTGCAGGCCACCGGCTACGAGCCGGCCCCCGACACCGACCAGGGCTGCGTCGACCGGGGCTACGCCGCCCTCACCACGCTGGTGGGCGTGGTGGAGGCCTGGCCCGACCCCCTCCCCGGGGACGAGCCCTCCTACGCCGGGTCCCTGGTGCCCGGCGCCGACCTCCACGAGGTGCACGAGGTCCCCGACGCGACCGACCACCGCCTCCTGCGCCGCCCCCACCTGGGCGACTGACCTACGCCGGCGGGTCGACGTCGACCACGTCGTCGGGCAGCACCAGCAGCGGCAGGTCGACGTGCCGGGCCAGGTAGCCGATGCCGGCGCCGATGGCCAGGCCCGCGGCCACGTCCGACGCGTGGTGCACGCCGACGTACACGCGGCTGGCGGCGATGGTGAGCGCCACCGCCCACCACAGCGGCGCGAGCCCGTCCTCGGACAGCAGGACGGCCATGGTGGCGGCCGACGCCGCGTGGCCGCTCGGGAAGCTCGAGTTCGATGGCACCCGCAGCCGGCGGGGGTGCGGGTGGCCGAGCGCCACCGGGCGGGGGCGACGCACCAGCCCCTTCGCCGGGCCGTTCACCACCGCCGACTCGATGCCGAGCCAGGCCAGCTGCCGACCGAGGCGCACCAGCGGGGCCGGGCGCCCCACGGCGCGCACCGCCGCGGCCGCGATCCAGAAGCGGCCGTCGTCGCCCAGCCGGGACGCCCCGTACATCACCAGGTCCACCCCCGGAACGCCCCGCAGCCGTCGGAGCTCGCCGCCGGCCCAGTCGTCGACCCGCGTCGCCAGCACGCCGCCCACCGTAGGCGGCCCGGGCGGGGTCACCGGGCGAGGGCGGCACCCAGGACGTCGGTGAAGCGGTCCCAGAGGGCGTCCATCCAGGCCGGGGCGTCGTCGGCGAACGCGCCGCGCACCTGGGTCCGGACCTCGGCGCCGGCCGGGCCGAGGGGATCGCCGTGAGCGTGCAGCCACGCATCGGCGCGAAGGGCCTGGGCCACGGTGACGGGGTCGACCGTGCCGAACTCGAGCGCCCCGCTGGTCACCTCGGCGTGCGGGGCGAGGCGGTGGGCGCTGCTGAGCCAGTCGCCGTCGAGGGTGGCCCCGGCCGCCGATCCGTCGGCCATGGAGGTGACCTCGCCCCACAGGGCGCTGGCCCGGTCGTGGGGCGGCGTGCCGGCCGACTCCACGCAGATCAGCTCGCCGTGGCCCCAGGGCCCGAGGCCGCTGTGCAGGTCGATGATGGTCAGGCGCCGGCACGCCTCGAGGTTGGCCGCGCACCAGGTGTGGAGCCACCGGTTGGACCACACCGGGCCCGACCCGCCGTAGAAGACCCCGGTGGGCTGGCGGTACTGGCCCCGGCTCACCACCTCCTGCATGCGCTCGAGGCCCATGTCCTCGGCGATGGCGAGCAGCTCCAGGCTGGTGCGCTCCTGCTCCTCAAGCGTCCACGACTCGGGCACGAGCAGGTGGGCGATGCGGTCGTACTCGGCGTTGTCGGGTGGCGGCCGGGTCCAGTCGACGAAGTTGCGGTTGAGGTCGACGTTGTCCTCGTTGACCCGGCGGACCCAGGAGAAGCCGTACGGGTTCAGCGCGTGCACGAGCACCAGCCGCACGCCATCGGGGCGGGCCGAAGCCGGGTGCTCGAGCCATCCGGTCTGCAGGGCCGACCCGCAGAACCCCTCCACGCCGTGGGTGGCCGACACCACCAGCACCACGTCGGCGGCGTCCACCGGGCCCAGCTCGGCCACGTCGACGGCGAGGTCCTCGCCCTCGAGGCCACGGCCGGGATGGGGGTGGTGCTCCACCCGGGCGCCGGCGGCGTCGGCGGCGGCGAGGAGCTCGAGGCGGGCGCGTGCGTAGGACGGGGCGAGGCGCCGGGGGGAGGCCATCGGGCGAGGTTACCGACGCGGACCCGGTGGTTGCCGGAGCAACAAGGGGCGGGCGACGCCCGACCGGAGGCTCAGTCCTCGTCGAGCCCCTCGGGCCCGGTGACCACCACCGTGCACGGGGCGTGGCGCACCACGTGGTCCGACACCGAGCCGAGCACGGCCCGGCGCAGGCCGCCGTGGCCGCGGGTGCCGATCACGATGGCGTCGGCGTCGAGCGTCTCGGCGAGCTCGCAGATGGCCGGGCCGGCCTGGCCGGTCACGACGTGCGAAGCCGACCCCTCGAGGCCCAGCTCGCGCTGCACGTCGGCCACCACCTGGGCCCCGCCCTCGTGAGCGGCGGCCACCTCGCGGTCGAACTCCTCGGTGGAGAGGACCCCCGAGGCGAAACCGGTGCCGGTGACGGCCATGAGGTCGGGCTCGTGGACCACCGTGACCACCACCGGCTCCACGTGCGACCCGAGCAGGGCCAGCCCGGAGCGCAGGGCGGCGAGCGAGTGGGCCGAGCCATCGGCGCAGAGCAGGACGAGTGAGGCCACGTCCCGCAGGGTACCAACCCTCGGCTCGGGCGATCCGATGGGGCAACATCCGGACGAGGCCTCGGCTCCGAACACCGGGCAGAGCTCCAAACGCGAAGGCAGCACGTGACCACCTACCTCCTCATCACCGGCTGGCTGGCCGGCTGGATCCTCCTCTGGCGCCTGCCCACCCTCGAGCGGAGGTCCAGCGGCGCCGCGCATCGGATCTCGGTGGTCATCCCGGCTCGCAACGAGGCCGACCGGCTGCCGCTGCTGCTCGAGAGCCTGCGCACCCAGACCCGTCCGCCGGACCAGATCGTGGTGGTCGACGACCACTCCGACGACGGCACCGCCGCCCGGGCGGCCGCGTTCGACGGCGTCACCGTGGTGGCCGCGCCCGACGTGCCCCACGGCTGGACCGGCAAGTCGTGGGCCTGCGAGACGGGCGCCGCCCGAGCCGACGGCGACGCCCTGGTGTTCCTCGACGCCGACGTGGAGCTGGCCCCCGACGCGCTCGAGGCGCTGGTGGCCACCTGGGAGGCGCGCGGCGGGCTGCTCTCGGTCCAGCCCCACCACCACATCGTGCGGCCGGTGGAGGCGCTCTCCCTGCCGTTCAACGTCGTGGCCCTCATGGGCCTCGGCGTGGGCTCCCTGCTGCCGCCCCGCCACGGCTGGGGCGCGGCGGGGCCCTGCATGATCACCAGCCGGGCCGACTACGACGCCGCCGGCGGCCACCGCGCCGTGCGCCGCGCCGTGGCCGAGGACCTGGCCCTGGCCGATCGCTTCGCCGAGGCCGGCCTGCCCGTGCAGGTGCGCAGCGGTGGAGCCGACGTGCGGTTCCGCATGTACCGCAACCTCCACGGCCTCTTCGAGGGCTGGAGCAAGAACGTGGCCACCGGAGCTCGGCGCACGCCGCTGCTGCGGTCGATCGGCGTGGGCCTCTGGGTCACGTCGCTGCTCGTGGCGGTGGGCGCCGTGTTCGCCGGGTCGGTGCCGATCGTGGCCGACCGCGTCGACGTGGCGGTGCTCTACGCGCTGGTCGGGCTGCAGCTGGCCGTCCTCGGTCGACGCGTCGGGCGCTTCGGCCTGGCGGCGGCGGCGTGGCCGGTGCTCGCGGTGTTCTTCGTGGCCGTGTTCACCTGGTCGGCCGGGCGCACGTTCCTGCTGCGCCAGGTGCGCTGGAGCGGGCGCACCCTGCACCTCAGTGGCGGCGACGCCGGCTGAGGATCCGGTCGAGCCGGCCCCGGTTGGCCCCGCTGCACCACGATGAACGGCACGTTGAGGCCACGCCGTAGATACCATCCCGAGGAAGACCGTGGGACGGCGCCAGATGAGGTGCGCCGGGGTGGAGGCGAGGATCAGCCCACGCGCTCGGCGCGGATCGTCTCGCGGCGGAAGGCCTCGAGGCCGCCGTCGGTGCGAGACGGCAGGTGCCGCTTGGCGGTGCCGCCGAAGAACGCGCCGGCCTCGGGCAGCCGGTCCTTCCAGCGCTGCACCCGCACGTGGCGCTGCCACCAGGCGCCACCGTCCTCCCAGCGCCGCAGGCGGGTGACCGGGCCGTCGTGCAGGCGCTCGGGGGGCCAGCGGGTGGCCCACCACCCCACCGAGAACGACACCGCCACCCACGTGGCCACCGACAGCGCCACGGCGACCCCGTCGGCGACGGAGACGATCACGGGGCGGGCCTCACGCCGCCCACCCTAGGAGCGGACCCGCTTGACCCGTGGGGGCGCGTGGTGTCTGCTGGGCCGCCTTTACGACGTTCACCCCGAGGAGCACCCATGCCGCTGCCCCGCAGCCTCTTCTCGTCGGAGGCGCCGGCGGACCACGACCTGACCGTCACCGCCGGCGCCTGGCCGGCCGAGCTGTCGGGCGAGCTGGTCCTCAGCGCGCCGCACCCCGACACCCTCACCGGTGCCCACCCGTTCTTCGGCGAGGGGATGACCTACCGGCTCTCGCTCGCGCCCGGTCGCCACGGTGCGCCGGCCGACGCCCTGGCGTGGCGCCAGCGCCGCATCGACTCCCCCTCGGCCCGGCTGCGCGCCGCCCGCCCCGACGTGTTCCGGGCCACGATGGTGGGCGTCCAGTCGCCCTTCGGCCACACCAACGCCGCCAACACCGCGCCCCTGCCCTGGGGCGACCGGCTCTTCACCACGTGGGACGTCGGCCGGCCCGTCGAGGTCGATCCGCTCTCGCTCGCGTACCTGGGCGACGTCGGCCACCGCTCCCAGTGGCAGAGCTTCGAGATCGGCCCCCAGCCGCTCCTCCCGTTGGTGATGAGCACCGCGCACCCCGTGATCGACCCCGACCGCAACGTGCTCTGGACCGTGAACACCAGCTGGGGTGCGCTCCACGTGGCCCGCTGGGACGGCGAGGGCGCCGTGGAGCAGTGGCCCGTGACCGGAGCCACCATCCCCCAGTCGGTGCACACCATCACCCAGACGCGGGAGGGGCTGCTCGTGGCCGACTGCGCGTTCAAGGTGGAGCCGCAGACCCTGGCCGGCGGGGCGCGCACCGAGCCCACCAACCCGTCGGGACCGCTCTACCTCATCCGCAAGGCCGACCTCGACGCCACGCCGCCCGGGCAGGAGGTCCCCTGCCAGGTCTTCGAGGTGGCGCCCGAGAACAACCACTACTACGCCACCTACGACGACACCGACGGCGTCACCGTGCTGTTCGAGCACACCGAGAACGCCGACCTGGCCATGACCCAGCAGCCCGGCGACCTCGACGCCCTGGGCCGCCCGTGCGATCCCGCGCTGCGCGGCCTCTACGGCTTCCCGATGAGCCCCGACCGCACCACGCTCGTGGTGTTCGACCCCGACCGGGGCGAGGTGGTGCACCGCGCCGAGCAGCGGCGGCCCGAGCTGCTGTGGACCCGCCAGCTCAACGCCATGGACTGGAGCGCCGAGGGCCGCGAGCGCCCCACCCTGCACCACACCGTCCACCAGGGGTTCCGCCCCGAGGCCATCACCCAGGAGATGCTCCACCTCTACCGGGACCGCGTGGACCGCACCCTGCTCCCGTCCGAGGAGACCGCGCCGGTGATCGCGTCCACCTCGCTGCCCGACCTCGAGCTCACCGCCCACCACGAGCTGGCGATCGACGACTTCCCGACGTCGCCGATCTTCGTGCCCAGGGATCCGGGGGCGGACCCCTCCCGGAGCCGTCACGCCGGCACCGACCCCGGCGGCCACGACGGCTTCGTGGTGGTGCCGATCGTGAACGACGCCGGGTTCCGCGTGGAGGTCTACGACGCCGCGGACGTCGGCGCCGGGCCGATCGCCACCGCGTCGAAGCCGGGCATGACCGTGTCGTTCGTGCTCCACTCGGCCTGGATGCCCAAGGTGGGCCCGGCGCCCGACGTGGCCCGGAACCGGTTCTCCGACGAGCTCGAGCGCATCGGCGAGCTGCCCGACGACCTGGCCGACGTGGCCCGCCAGGTGGCCCGCGACCTCGACGAGGGCGTGCCGCTCGACGCCTGAGCCCGGCGCTCAATCGTCGGCGGGCACCCGACCGAGGTAGCCGGCCTCGATGCGATCGGCGTCGGCGGCCAGCTCGGCGGCGGTTCCGGCGTGGGCCACCCGCCCGCGATCGAGCAGGTACGCCCGGTCCGAGATCGACAGCACCAGCGACACGTGCTGCTCCACCACCAGCACCCCGGTGCCGGTGTCGTCGGCGATGGCGCGCAGCACGGGGAGCAGGCCCTCCACGATGATCGGCGCCAGGCCGAGGCTCATCTCGTCGACCAGCAGGAGGCGAGGCCCGCCCACCACGGCCCGCGCCAGCGCCAGCATCTGCTGCTCGCCGCCCGAGAGCAGCCCGGCGCGGCGATCGAGGATGTCGGCCAGGGCGGGGAACCAGCCGAGGACGCGATCGAGGTCGGCGGCCGAGCGCCGGCGGGGCTGGCCGAGGCGCAGGTTCTCCGCCGCGGTGAGGTCGAAGAACAGGCCGCGGTCCTCGGGCACGTGGGCCAGGCCGCTCCGGGCCAGGCCCCAGACCGCCGAGGGGCGCAGCCGCCGACCGGCGTGCACCTCGGCGCCGAAGACCTCGATCGTGCCGCCGAGGGCCGGCAGCAGCCCCGACACCGTGAGCAGCGTGGTGGTCTTGCCGGCCCCGTTGGCCCCGAGGAGCGCCACCACCTCGCCCTCGGCCACGGTGAGGTCGAGGTCGTGCACCACCGGCACGCCCTCGTAGCCGGCGGTCACCCCACGCAGGTCGAGCAGGGTCACGACGCCCTCCCCTCCGAGCCGAGGTAGGCGGCCACCACCTGCGGGTCGGACCGGACCTGGGCGGGGGTGCCGGTGGCGATGACCCGGCCGAAGTCGAGCACGTTCACCACGTGGCAGACGCCCATCACCAGGGCCATGTCGTGGTCCACCAGCAGCACGCTCGTCCCGAGCTCGGGCAGGCGCTGGAGGATCTCGCCGAGCTCGGCGGTCTCGGCGGGGTCGAGGCCGGCGGCGGGCTCGTCGAGCAGGAGCAGCTTGGGTCGCGCCACCACCGCCCGGGCCAGGGCCACCAGGTGGCGCTGGCCGTTGGACAGCTCCGTGGGCAGCCGGTCGGCCCACCCGGCCAAGCCGAGGTCGTCGAGCAGCTCCTCGGCGCGAGGGCTGCGCTGGTCCTTGCGACGGAACAGGTCGGTGACCGTGGCGCGGAGCGTGGGCGTGGCCTCGGCCACGAGGAGGTTCTCCCGCACGGTGAGGTCGTCGAACAGCTCGAGCGACTGGAACGTGCGCACCAGGCCCCGCCGAGCCCGGTCGTGGGGGGCGAGCTCCTCCACGCGCTCCCCGTCGAAGGAGATCCGACCGGTACGGGGCCGGGTGAAGCCGCTCAGCGTGTCGATGAAGGTGGTCTTGCCCGCGCCGTTCGGCCCGATGAGCCCGGCGATGGTGGCCGGCTCCACGGAGAGGTCGACGTCGTTGAGCGCCACGAGCCCGCCGTGGCGCACCGTGACGCCGACCACCTCGAGGACGGGCCCGCTCACGCCGCCACCGCCGATCGGGCTCGGAGCCGGTGGTACTGGCGCCGCCACACCCCGGTGATGCCCTCGGGCGCGGTGATGGCGGTGACGATGAGCGACAGGCCGCTGATGGCGAACACGTAGTCGCCCGCCGCGCCGTCGGTCTGGGCGTTCACGAAGGTGGTGAACAGGCCGGCCTGGGCGAGGGCCGCCGCCACCAGGGCGCCGCTGATGCTCGACACCCCGGCCAGGTAGGTGAGGGCCAGGGCCACCAGGGCGCCGATGACCATGAACGAGCTCGGCGACAGGGTGGTGGTGCCGTAGGCCATCATCACGCCCGACATCCCGGCGAGGAACGACGACACCGCGAACGCGCCGAGCTTGGCGCGGGTCACGTCGATGCCGGCGGCCGCCGCGGCTCGCTCGTTGGCCCGCACCGCCAGCCACCGCAGCCCGGTGCGGTTGCGGCGCAGGTTGGCCACGCCCAGGCCGCACAGCACGAGCACCACCAGCACCGTGAAGCCGAACGCGGGCCGGAAGTTGGCGTCGCCCGTGCCGGTGACGCGCAGGTCGATCCCGAAGAGCGTGGGCGGCGGCGCCGACGACCCGCCCGCCCCGTGGGACAGCGGCGGGCTGGCCAGCACCAGCTGCTCCACGGCCACGGCCATGGCGAGGGTGGCGATGGCGAGGCTCATCCCCCGCACCCGGGTGGCGGGGTAGGCCACGGCCAGGCCCAGGGCGGTGGCCACGAGCGAGGCGAGCACGGCGTCCACCGGGAACGGGACCGAGTGCTCGGCCAGCCGGATCACGGTGAACCCGGCCACGCCGGCGAAGGCCATCTGGGCCAGCGAGATCTGCCCGCTGTAGCCGGTGACCACCACGATCGACAGGGTGAGGAGGCCGTAGACCAGCGACACGATCAGCGCCTGGCGGTACGACGTGCCGAAGGTGAGCAGGCCGACACCGGCGAGCACCGACAGGCCGGCCGTCCACGCCCCCACGTGGCGGGGGGTGGGCGACGCCGGCAGGCGCTGCCCGGCGATCGTGGCGCGGTCGGGCAGGGCATCGCCGCGCCACACCAACACGCCCACGATGAGCAGGACGGGCACGGCCTCCTGGATGCCGGTGGTGGGCAGCCACGAGGGGATCCAGGTGGTGTCGGGCCGCACCGCGTAGCTGAGGATCAGTGACTGCACCATGCCGATGCCGAGCCCCGCCGCGGTGGCGAGGGCGAACGACTCGAGCCGGCCCACCAGCGCGGCGGCGAGCGCCGGCACCACGAGCAGCGGCGTGGTGGTGGCGTTCACGCCGGAGATCGGCTCGATCAGGATCACGGCCATCCCGCCGAGCATCGACGCCGCCGCCCAGCTCACCGCGCCGATGCGGTCCGGCGCGATGCCGAGCAGCAGTGCGCCCTTCTCGTTGCCGGCTGCGGCCCGCGTGGCCAGGCCGAAGCGGGTGAAGCGGAAGACGAGCCCCAGCACCACGGTGGCCCCCACGGCCAGCGCGGCGAGCAGCAGTCGGTTCTGGGTGACGACGGTGCCGAACAACCGGACCGGGTCGTCGGGCAGCACCGGCCGCCTGGCGGCCACGCCGGCCCCCGCCACCGGGAAGCGCAGCCGGACCACCTCCTGGAGGTAGAGCAGCAGGCCGAGCGATGCCACCACGCGCGCGAGCGCCGGCGCCTGGCGCAGCGGCCGGAACACGAGGGCGAAGACCAGCAGGCCCAGCACGGCGGCGAGCACGAGGGCCACCGCCAGGGCGCTGGCGAGCGTGGGTCGGGCGAGCAGGTGGAACCGGCTGGGCAGGCCGATGAGCGGCAGCACCAGGTCGCCGGTCTCGCGGAACTCGAAGAAGGCGAAGGCCACGTACATGCCCATGGCGGCGTGGGCGAAGTTGACCACGCCCGATGTGCGGTGCGAGAGCACCAGCCCCAGCGCCAGCGACGCCACCACCGCGCCGCCGCCCAGACCGTCGAGGAGGTACCCGAGGTAGGTGCTGATGGGGGGTCTCCTCTCGGGGGGCGGTGGGCGAGGCGCGGCAGCGTAGGCGCCCCACGGGTGGGGCCGGACCGGATCAGCCGGCGTAGATGGCGCCCACGTCGACCCAGTCGCCGACCTGGGTGAGGTTGCGGTCCTTCATCACGGCCAGGATCTGCTGGGGCGAGCACATGGCGGGCAGCCCGTCGAACTGCTTCCCGTCGCAGGTGTAGGGGTGGCCCATGAAGCTGGGTTCGTCGACCTTGGACGACAGCGAGTCGATGATCGCCTTCGGCCCGATGCCGTCGGCGCCGAGCTCGCGCAGCACGGCGTAGAGGTTCATGAACGACCGGAACGACACGGTGCCGGCGCCCACCGGATCGAGCCCGTCGCCGTAGCGCTCGATGATCGCCGAGTAGAGCGTGAAGTCCGGTGCGGGGTCGGCCCGGTCGATCGGCCCCTCCACGTTGAAGATGCCGCCATCGGTGGCGGAGGTGTCGACGTCGGCCAGGATCGTGGGTGCAGCGCAGGCGCCCACGTAGAAGATCTGGGCGTCGGTGCCCGATGCCTCGATGCCCTGGAACGCCGGCTTGCAGCCGGTGTCGGCGGCCAGGACCACGATCGCGTCGGGGTCGCCCGACAGCGCGGCGCCGAGCGGCGAGGAGATGTCGGTGGAGAGGATCGGATAGGGCACCAGCTGCACGGCCACGCCGGCGTCGTCGAGCACCTTCTCCGCGTACTCGGCGCTCTGGGTGATGGAGCCGAACTCGCCGTAGACGATCGCCACCTTCTTCGCCTTGACCTCGCGGATGGCGTAGTCGGCGAAGGCCACCGCCGCCCCCCAGCTGCCGCCGCTCCACTGGAACGAGTTGCGGCGCTCCACCGACGGGGCGCTCACCGGGATGCCGCCGATGTAGGGGACCCCGTTGTCGTCGAGGGTCTCGATGGCGGTGCCGAACACGTCGATGCCGCCGAGCACGGCGGGCACCTTCGCCTCCACGAACTGCTGGGCGCAGGCCGTGGAGCCCTCGGTGGAGAACTTGGTGTTGCACACCTGCAGCTCGAGGGGGCGGCCGTCGACGCCGCCGAGCTCCTCGTTCACGAACTCGATGCCGGCCTGCACCGCCTGGCTGAGCTCGGGGAACGACCCCGCCGCGGTGTTCTCCTGGTTCACCATGCCGAGCACGATGGGCTCGCCGTCGGCCTTCGTCGGCTCGTCGGGCACGAGGTCGCCGATGGTGGAGCGACGGGCGCACGCGAGCAGGTCGTCGGTCTCGCACCCGGCCGCGGGCCGGGCGGTGGTGGTGGTCTCGGCCGTGGTGGCCTCGGGCTCGGGCTCGCTGCACGCCGACACCCCGGTCACCAGGGCCGCCAGCACCACCACGGCCACCATCGCTCTGCGTCCCACGACCGTCCCCTGTCGACGTCCCCTGACGGCCCGATGAACACTGTTCAGCGCGCCGGCGGCTCATCCAACCACCCACCGTAGGGTCGGTCAAGCGCTTGCAGCGGTCGGGTCGGTCGTGAACACTGTTCACCAACGGCGAGGGGGCCGTTCGAGACCGAGGGGACGCCACGTGGCCACGTTGACCAGGAACCTGTTCTGGGGCCAGGGCGAGCGATCGCACCGGCTCGAGGTGGTGGAGGGGCACTGGCCCGACGACGTCGACGGGTCGGTCTTCGTGGTCGGCCCCGACAAGCGGGCGCCCGGCGGCCACTGGTTCGCCGAGCCCGGCCTGCTCGAGAAGATCCGCCTCGTGCCCGACGCCTCCGGGCGGATCCTGGTGGAGCATCGGCGGGTGGACACCACGATCGCCCGGATCAAGCGCTGGCTGCCGTTCCTGTTCGCCCGGGTCCAGTTCGCCGAGCTGTCCCCGTTCGGGGTGACCAACCTGGCCAACACCAACGTGCTGTCGCTGCAGGACCGCCTGTTCCTCGGCTACGACGCCGGCCGGCCCGTGGAGGTCGATCCCGAGACGATGCGGTTCCTCA